>CAZLOO010000356.1:0-2976 GCA_964561055.1 uncultured Halobacteriales archaeon | reverse complement strand
AACGGACGATCCATATAGCGATATATGATTTATGTATCCGAGGAGCGACGTCCAGATATCAACAATTATGCTATAATCTCAAATGAGTGAATAGATATTGTCTTCGTATACCTCCCGCACGCGGTCGCCCCAGTTGTGAGTGTATGTGTCGATCACGTCCCGTGCGACGTCACCGCGGAGGTATTTCACGACCCCACGGTCCCCAGTGCGGTCCCGGAGGTGGGTCGTGAAGAAGTGCCGGAAGTAGTGAGGTGTGACGTTCTCCTCGGCGCCGCCCCCGACCTGGTACCAGCCTTCGCGCTCGGCGTGACGGCGGACGATCGTGCGCACCTGCGAGGGTTCAAGCCGCTCTCCCCAGCGGGTGCTCGTGCCCGTAAACAGCGGGCGAGCAGTCGAGGGGCTGTCAGGACGGATCGCCAGCCAGCGGGTCAGAGCGGCCCGTAACTCGCCATCTACGGGAACGACGGTGTGGCGCTCGCGCTTGTTGGAGGCGGTGCGCACTTCGCCGTTGACCTCCTCGCCGCGGGCGACGCTGGCGACGTACAGTGCGTCCCCGCGACCTGATAGCGGGGCTCGCGGGGTATAGTCGTACGCCTCCTCGACCCACCCCGAGAGCGACAGATCCCGCAGATCCAGGTTGCACAGTTCGCCGACCCGGATACCGGTTTTCAGAAGCGTCAGCACCACTGCGCGCTGCTGCGGGTGGTCGATACCAGCCAGGAACGACCGCATTTCTTTGACGCTGATCTCTCGTCGGGCCGGGTCGGTCGTTATCGACTCGTCCATCTCCTCCGTCACCAGCGCCATCGGGTTGCTATCGAACGTACCTGCCTCAGTCATATAGCTGTAGAACCGGTGGACGTAGGAGGCGTAGGAGGCGACCGTGCTGTCGGCGTACTCCTCGCGCAGAGAGTGGACGAAGGCCATGCACTCCCGCCTGCCGGCGGTAGCGGGCGTCTCGCCCCGCTCCTGCAAGAACGCCTCGAAGCGGCGCAACACCCGCCCGTACGCCTCCCGGGTGCGGTCAGACCTCCCGTGCAGGGTCATCTCCTCAAGGAAGTAGTCCACCGGGTCGCCGACCGCCTCACTCATCGAGCACGTACCCCCCGTCTCGGCCGGAGTACTTCACCTGGTTGGTCGACTGTAGCGAGTCCAGCGCCACTTCTAAACGCTGCTCAACGTCGTCGGTCACCCTCGCAAGCAGCTCCTCCCAGGAGAGGTGGTCCGCGCCACGCAGGGCGTCGAGGACACGCTCTTCGAGCCCATCATCCCCCGGGGTAGCGTTCGTAGATCCGGTCTCGACGGCCGTCCGCTCATCGAACCCCCTGTTCCCGGCCTGAACCATCGTGCGCACGAACTCACTGGTGCTCATTCCGAGCTCGTCAGCGCGCTGTTCCCACAGCTCCTTCTGGTGGTCCGGGACGTAGGTGACCACTCGACACCGCTCCGCACCGTCCGTCTCGCTCATGGAGAAAAACTGTGGGCGCCGAGGTTATCAATGTGCGTCAGACGCGGGATAAAGGCCCTTATCCGCAGTTGTAGTCCCTTTATACCCTCCCGATCGAGCTGATTATCTCGTTCTGTACATACAGGTTATCATAGAGACTGAGATAAGTACTGACGTACCTACCTGGTCAGGAGTGTTCACGCGTGGAGCAACCGCACCCGTCCTGCAACGGCACCAACTGCAAAACCAGCGAAGTGCGCGATCACCGCCACCCCCGGTGCCGCGGTGGCGACGGTTACCACCACCGCCAGTCCCGCAAGCACGGCGAGTCGGAGTCCCATAGAGAGCCGGGACAGCAGGGCGCCGGCTAGCGCGTTGCCGGTCAACCCGTAGCCGAGTAGGGCGAACACGGCGCCGCTCGCGCCAACCACGGCTACCTGCTGGCCGAACAGGGAGGCGATGACCACTTCGGCGGTGCCGGCAACCATCCCGGAGCCAAGGAAGAACGCGTGGAACCGCGGGGGCGTAGTAACCCGTTCGACAGCGAGACCGATCAGCGCAAGCGCCACCGCGTTCGCGATTAGGTGGCTCAATGAGGAGTGAGCGTACACACTCGTCACGAGCGTCCAGGGCTGGCTGTCAATTGGCGCCGACAGTGCGAACGCGACGACGGATACCCCTACCAGTGACAGCGCCCGCTGGAGGACGAACACGACGACGAGAACCAACAGTAGCGTCGCCGTCGGGCTCCGGTGGCGGGCCATACGGCCGCTCAGGTGTCCAGCGACCAAACACTGTCGCATAGTGGTTTTTCGGCAAGCCTAAATTCCGGGCCACCTCCGATACCCTATGAGCGAGCCCGGTTCGAATAGCGCTCGAGGGTACACTTTCGCGGATCTGAGTGTGGTAATGGGGACCTACAACGAGCAGGCGGCTGTTGACACCGTCCTTGAAGACATCGAGCGGGTCACCGACGGCCAGGCAGAGGTGATATGCGTCGACAGCTCCACGGACAGAACGGCCGAAATCGCCCGTGAACACGGGGCCCAGGTTATTAAGCAGGAGCCACAGGGGTACGGCGTGGCTGTGAGGGAAGCGCTGTACGCTGCCTCGCGGTCCGTCATCGTCACGACGGACTGTGACGACACCTACCCGATGGAGGCGCTCCCATCGTTCCTGGAGGCAATCAACGAGGGATACGATGTCGTCAGCGGCGACCGGATGTACCACGGTGCCGACGCGATGCCGCCGGTCAACCGGCTCGGTAACGCCGCTTTCGCCCTGCTAGCCTCGGTGTTGACCGGCAAGCGGATTCACGACACGACGACTGGGATGCGGGCGTACACCCGCGAGGTGATTGAGGCGATTGAGTGGACAGAGAACACCGGCCTGTCTGCGGAGCTTCTCCTGCGGCCGCTCATGCGAGGCTACGATGTCCGCGAGCACCCAATCGAGTACGAGGAACGCCGTGGCCAAACAACCCTTGATCCGCTCAGGGGCGGAGCCGAGATCGCCGGCTCCATTCTCAA
>CAZLOO010000355.1:0-2987 GCA_964561055.1 uncultured Halobacteriales archaeon | reverse complement strand
CTCGCGCACCTGAGCGTGTTCCCCTCCCAGATGCACGACGCGATGATTGTCGCCAATCACGTCAACCGAAGCACCGACGCCATCATCACCGACGACGGGAAGATGACCGATAACTACGCGACGGTCTGGGGCTGAACAGGCTTCGTTGAAGCAGGCCGCTCCGGCGTATCGTGCAAGACTCGCGCCCTGTATGCAGCAGCATCTTCGACTGCGACTCAATTTCTTTGACTTCCTCCCACGGCTGGCCGTGGGAGGATGTCAGGGCTCGGAGTCACTCCTGGCGCGGGTGTACCCTCGATCGGTCGGCGCCGGCGTCATATCGTAGCCACAGTCGTCACAGGACCACCAGACGGTACCGCGGGGAGCGCTCAGAGTCACGTCGACGTCCCCGCTCGAGCAGCTCGGACAGCCGAGCCACCCACCGAGGTCGTCCGCGGTCGGATCCCCGTCCGTCGCGCGGGCCTCGCAGTCCCGACACGCCAGCGTGAGCCCCCGCTCGTCGAGGGCTGTGACCAGCACGATCCCAGCGCCACCGCAGTCGGGACAGCCCACCCAGTCCGAGGCGGCCGTCCAGCGTGCCGGTCGGAGTGTGACGAGTTCCCGGTGGATCGGGAGGCCCCGCTCGGTGGCCATTGCGACCGCACGGTCGATGGCGGTCTCCCGGTCGTACGGCCCGTCGCGGTCGACGACGCGGCTGACCGGCCGGGGCGGCTCGTCGTCCTCGACGGTCACCGGTTCCCGGAGAGCCAGCTCGTGGACGCCGCGGCGCAGGATCGCCGCTCGCTCGTCCCCGCCCCGACCGGGCCGGTCCGTGTCGCAGCGCCGGTCGTCCGGCAGGTAGAGGACCTGGAGGTACCGCCCCGCCCGGCGGCTGTCGGTGAGCGCGTCCGCCGGGAGCGACGTGTCGACGGCACGGGCCGCCTCCACGAGCGAGGTCATCGCCGTTCGGTCGTACTCGGCCGTCGGTCTCGCTCCGGTCGCGGTGGCCGGGGCGGTCCCGTGTTCGGCGGCAGAGTCGCCCCCGGTACCGGCCCCGGGATCGACACGCTCAGCCACTCCGGGTTCGGAACCGGGGGCGGGACCGGCGCCGGAGCCGGCGCTTGAGGTTGCCCCCGCTCCGAGCGGCTCCGCGGCGTCGCCAGGCAGGTCGACCGGGCACCACTCGCCGGTCCGGGCGTCACGCTCCCGGCCGGCATCGTCATCGACATCGGTAGCGGTGCCGGCATCGACGCTGGCGTCCCTGTCCGTGTTACCGCCGGCGTCACGAACCGCGACCAGCCGGCCGTCGGTGAACTTCGCCTCGTACTCGAGGTGATCGCCGTCGACGGACGCGACCAGCCGGACCACGCCGTGGTACTGCCGCAGGCACCAGCCGTCGTGAACGCGTCTGGTCGATCCCGCCAGCCGGGCGAGACCGTCCTCCCGCTCCCACGCTTCGGTGCCATGGTACGGGCGCTCTGTCTCGGGGACGGTCTCGATGTGGAACGTCTCCTCGAGCAGGCGTCCCTCGGCGGTGACCCGGAAGGTGCGGAGGGCGGGACGGCCAATCGACTTCGTCTGCCACTCGATCGTCGACGGCTCCCGATCCAGCCCCGGGAGGGGGAACTCGGCCGGAAGGGTAACGCTGTCGTACAGCCCCATGGTGAATCACCTCGGAAGGGTGGCGCAGTCCGACGCTGGGCGCCGACGGCAAAAACCGTTCCCGAGGTGTGGTATCGTGGGCCGTCACCGCGGGCCACTCGCCGGTCTGCAGGTGAGCCATGGCGAGCGGTCGTGCGCGGGCCTGGATCAGCACTGGGTTCCGGATCGGGATCGGCTCGTCGTCAGGGCCCGCGCGCATGTCTCCGCTCGTTCGTGGAGGACATCCTCGAGCGCCGTCTTCGCCGCCGTCAGCGACGCGCGGGGCTCCCCGTTGGCCCGCATCGCATCACGGCGTGGTCGACCGCGCCCAACAGCGTCCCGAGATACGTGAGCAAGTGGTACTGTCGACGTAGCGTTCGTCGGGTGCTCCGCGGCGGTCGCCGGCCTGTCGGTCTGGGCCGGCCTGACGCACCAGTGATGGTGCGGAACCTGGACACCTCGCCGCTGACGGCCGACGTCATCACATCCTTCCCGCGAGGGCGGTACCGCGGCCCGCGAGGGCAAATAAAACGCGACCCTGCGCCGGCGTGGGACGCAGTCACGCGCGGTGTGGGAGTGTGTCGGGTCGATGGCCCGGCTCGCGGCCTCGGACGACCCGAGGGGCGACGGCAACCGGTAGTGGAGACGACCCGTGAGGGTGAACACGTCAGGACCCCATCGATGGGGCCACCCCGGTGCCCGCACACCGAAGTCCCCGCACGGGGAACGGTCCTACCGGGGGTGGCAGCACCGGAATGCCCACCGCGCGTGGAATCCCGTCTCTTCAGGGGCAGGTGGAGGTCAAACCAACTGACGGGGCTCCCCGAATACCCCCTGGGGATCGGCCCGCCGGTATCGGGGCCGGCCGGCGGTGTACGGCAGCGATGCCCCAACAACAAAGAACGAGTACAGTACTGGTGGTGCTGGTGAGCGGGATGCGTCGAGCGAGAGAACGGACGGTCATCGTCCGCGTGGCCCTCCGGAGAAGCGCAGTGGTGTCGGGGGCACAGTCTGGGATCGACCGCATTTGCGTTGTCAGGTGAGTGGCTCCCGGGATCGTGAGCGCGATGCCCCACCAGGTCGTGGACATACCAGTGGCGTCAGGGAGTCGGCAGCTATCCGTACACGGAGTGGTGATCTGGGGTGACACCAGCCACTCAATCAGTACAGGGCGGTGGGGCCGAGGTCCATCCCAGGGATCTATCTGAACCTGCTGACAGGAGCGGGAAGTATCTCCCACTTGGAGAGATTCCCGGCCTTGTCAGTCTTGTTGACACCCTCAATAGAGCCGGTCACCGTTCGGCCGCTGGCTCTGGGTGCTTGGCGATGACACGGTAACACGAACGATCCGGGCATGATGCAAAAGG
>CAZLOO010000354.1:0-2991 GCA_964561055.1 uncultured Halobacteriales archaeon | reverse complement strand
GCCCCGCGTGGGCCGTCGCCGACGGCCAATCCGCGATGTTCTCCGACAACACGGGCGTCGAGATGTCGATTACCCGGAACGACATCGCTACCACCCAGCAGAAGATGCTCAGCGGCGCCCGAGAGAGTTTTGACGCGTTCTCTATCGACACTTCAGGCGCCGGCGCACTCACCCAGGACAACCAGGCGTTCGAGCCGGTGCCGACCTCCGAGCTAGACGGCTGGAACGCGGACAGGGTCTCCGATCTGTTCACTAACCCCGGCGAGCGGCTCAGCCAGCTGGGGGCACAGACGGACACCATCGTCGACCAGCTCTGGATGAGCGACTCCAAGGAGGAGCTCCGCTTCGCTCCCCACGTGTACAACTTCGACGCAATGGGGTTCAATCCCAAGTTCGTCGACACGATGCAGAGCAAGTGGTCGGCGCTGTTCGACGACCAGTTCGAGGGCCAGGTGGCGATGGACGCTGTCTCGGCGATCGCTATTCCGGAGGCGTTCATGCACCTGCTCGACAACGACATGATCTCCGGGGAGATCGGCCAGCTGAACAATCCCACCGAGGACCAGCTGGACACCGTCATCGACTTTCTCGTCGAGCAGAAGCAGTCCGGCCAGTTCCGTTCGACGTGGGTCACCTTCGGCAACTCTGTCAACCTGATGGCCAGCGAGGAGGCGGTCATCGGCGACATCTGGCAGCCGGCCTGCCTGGCGACCCGCCGGGAGGGCACCCCCTGTACCTACGCCACGATGGACGAGGGCATCCAGGGGTACCGGTACTGGTATGGCGGTATCATGCCAACGGCGCCCGGCGCGAGCAGCCGTAACAACGTCGACGAGATTCACGAGCTGATCAACCTGCACTACGGCTCGTGGTTCCCGGCGTTCATCCAGCGCAACGGTTACTCCACGCCGCACTACCCGAACACCTCGCTTATCCGCGACGGTCAAAACTCCTTCGGCGCACCCGACGACGACACCGATGTGCCGTTCTCCGGCCAGGACTACATGGGGCCGGAGTATTACGACTGGTCCTACGAAGGGGCCGCGACGTACACCCCCATCGGCGAGACGGACTTCGAGAGCGAGGCGCTGTTCGACCCGCAGTCCTACGACTGGTCGCTCGAGGAGGGCAGCACGGCCTCCGACGGGGTCGTCCGCGACTCCGGTCCCATCGAGGAGCGGATCGACCGGATCGGCTTCTTCCAGATCTGGCCGGACAACGCCACGTACATGCTCGACCGCTGGCAGGACTTCACCAGCGCCTGAACGACGGCCGGGACTACGTGGAAAACGTATTTAAAAAGCATAACCGATAACCTCACTAATGGCATCAGAGACACAGGACACCACCACTCCGGGCGAGACCGCCACGGAGACCGACGGGTCGAGCGGCTTCGGCATCGGCGAGGTTCCGGTGCTGGTCGGGCCGTCGGTGCTCTGGTTCGTCATCTTCTTGGGGATACCGCTGGTCTTGATCGGGATCTACAGCTTCCTGACCTACAGCAGCTTTAATGTCCTCTGGGAGTTCTCGACGGCCGCTTGGGAGGGTGTGTTCACCGCGACCGTGCTGCGGGCGCTGGGGATCACCCTGGCGCTGGCGACTGCCTCCACGGCGCTGACGCTGTTGTTCGGGTATCCCCTGGCGTACTACCTGCGGTTCTACACCAGCCAGAACGGGGGCATCGTGCTGTTGCTGTTCCTGGTGATCCCGTTCTGGACCTCGGCGCTGATCCGGACGCTGGGGTGGTACCCGGTGCTCGGGAAGCTCGGGGTGGTGAACAAGCTACTCCAAGGGGTCGGCATCGTTCAAGAGCCAGTGGAGTGGCTGCTGTTCTCCCCGTTCTCGACGCTCGTGGGGCTGCTCGGAGCGTACGTCGTGTTCATGGCGGCGCCAATCTACATTTCGCTGTCACAGATCGACGAGGACCTCCTCGACGCCTCCGAGACCCTGCGGGGCGATCCGTGGGCGACGTTCCGGAACGTCACGCTACCGCTGAGTATGCCCGGGGTGATCATCGGGATCATCTTCGTGTTCGTGCTGTCGGTGGGTGACTTCATCGTCCCGCAGTTCCTCTCGGGCGGCCAGGGAACGATCACGACGCTGATCTTCGTGTCGGTCAACAGCGGGCTCAATTACCCGGACGCCGCCGCGCTGTCGATTGCGCTGCTGGCGGTGATCTTCACCGTGGTGTACGCGCTCACTCGCATCGTCGACATCAGCGATATCGCCCAGGCCTGACCCCCGCCTCTACTCCTCGGGGTCGCCGAACTGGTAGATTTCGGGATAACCGACCATCTCCTTGGGTTCGGGCCGCTTGTAGGTGCTGACGCTGCTGGTGGTCTTGCCGAGCTGGACCAGCGACTCCGCCAGCACCGCGCCCGCGCCGACGCTGTCCACCACGGGAACCGGCAGCCGCTCCTCAAGACGCTCGGCGAGCCCGCCCATCCCGGCACAGCCCAGACAGATCGCCTCGGCGCCGTCCTCCTCGACGGCCGCGCGGCTCACCTCCAACAGCCCCTCCATCGTAGCGTCGCGCTCGGTCTCCGTCTCGACGACCGTGAGGTCCGTGCAACGCACGGACGCACACTTCGACTCCAGACCAGCCTTCTCGACGGCCGAGTAGATGAAGCTCCGCGCCCGGGGGAGGATTGTCGCCACGGAGAACCGGTCACCGAGCATGTTGGCGACGTACATCGACCCCTCGGCGATGCCGACGACGGGCTTCTCGGTCACCTCCCGACAGGCCTCCAGCCCGGGATCACCCCAGCAGGCGACGACGAACGCGTCGAAGGCGTCCTCGTCGGTCATAATCTCCTCCAGGGTACCAGGCACGGACATGTAGTCGTCGTAATACGACTCGATGCTGATGGGGCCCCGCTCCGGCGAGGCGGCGACTATCTCCGTGTCGTCGTGGGTGTAGCGGTCGGCCTGACGGCCGATGTTGTCGGTCATCTCCAGGGTGAGGTTCGGGTTGATCGCCTTGATGCGCAT
>CAZLOO010000353.1:0-2998 GCA_964561055.1 uncultured Halobacteriales archaeon | reverse complement strand
CTCGACGACGCCCCAGCCAGGGCTGGACGGCCGGGAGCTGTACTGGCCACGCGGCAAGACGCTGGGTGGGTCCAGCGCGATCAACGCGATGATCTACATCCGCGGCCACCCGAGCGACTACGACGGCTGGGCGGAGCGAGGCAACGAGGGGTGGGACTACGAGTCGATGCTGCCACACTTCAAGCGCGGCGAGCACGCTGACAGCGACCGGCTGGAGCCCGCGTTCCACGGCACCGAGGGCGAACTGAACGTCACGGACGTGCGCTCGCCGCGGCCGCTAAGCGAGGCGTTCGTGGAGTCAGCCGTCGCCGCCGGCCACGTCCGTAACGCCGACTTCAATGGCGAGCGTCAGGCGGGGATCGGCCACTACCACGTCACCCAGGAGGGTGGGGAACGCCACAGCGCCGCCGCGGCGTACCTCAAGCCCGTCCTGGACCGACCGAATCTCACCACCCACACGAAGGCCCAGGTGACCCGTATCCGGTTCGATGGGACGCGCGCCACCGGGGTGGCGTACCGCCACGACGGCCGCCGGCTAATCGCGGACGTCGCCGAGGAAGTGGTGCTCTGTGCGGGCGCCGTCGACAGCCCGAAGCTGCTACTGCTGTCCGGCGTCGGCGACGCTGACCACCTGCGCGAACACGGTATCGACGTCGTCCACGACCTCCCAGGCGTGGGGCGGAACCTCCAAGATCACCTGTTCTCCTTTGCCCTGTTCGAGGCCGACACGGACGACACCCTGGAGAACGCGACCCGGCTGCGCAACCTTGCGACGTACTTCCTCCTGAAGCGGGGGCCGCTCACCTCAAACGTCGCCGAGGCCGGTGGGTTCGTTCGCACCGCACCCGACGAGCCGACACCGGACGTGCAGTTCCACTTCGCTCCGGGCTACTTCTTCAACCACGGGCAGGATGAGCCGCCCGTCGAGAACGGCTTCTCCATCGGGGTCACGCAGCTCCGGCCCGAGAGCCGCGGCGAGGTACGACTGGCCTCCGGAGACCCGTTCGACGACCCGCTGATCGACCCGAACTACTTCGACGCCGAGGAGGACATAACCACCCACGTCGAAGGGGTGCGGATGGCTCGTGAGATAGCCCGAACCGGGCCACTGGCGGCGCTGTCGGCGGGGGAAATACGCCCCGGTCCGGCGGCGGAGACGGACGAGGAGATAGCCGCCGCCGTCCGGCGGGGCGCCGAGACAGTGTACCACCCCGTCGGTACCTGCCGGATGGGGGGCGACGCCGAGGCCGTCGTCGACGATCGGCTCCGGGTCCACGGCGTCGAGGGGCTCCGGGTCGTGGACGCCTCCGTAATGCCGACGCTGACCGGCGGCAACACGAATGCGCCGACCTACGCCATCGCGGAGAAGGCGGCGGCGATGATCCGCGGCGAGGAGTGAGTGTCGCGGGGAGCGCAGCCGATAGGACGCGTGAGCGGCGGCACAGCCATTTAGCCGAGCCGACCGTCGTGGGATCATGGATCCTGATAGCCTCGACTGGACGGCGCCGGCGGAGTGGCCCCGCGTCGAGACGCTCGACGCCCACACCGGCGGGGAGCCGCTGCGGATCGTTCTCGACGGGTTCCCGCCGCTGGAAGGGGAGACGCTGCTGGAAAAGCGCCGCTACGCGCGGGCGGAACTGGATGACTACCGCCGCGCCCTAATGCACGAGCCCCGTGGCCACGCGGACATGTACGGCGCGATACTGACGAAGCCGACCGCCGAGGGGGCGGACGTAGGGGTGCTGTTCACCCACAATGAGGGGTACAGCACGATGTGCGGCCACGGCATCATCGCCCTGGGGACGGTACTCGTCGAGGCAGGCGCCCACGACGCAGACGATCCCCTGACCATTCAGACGCCCGCTGGCGTCGTTACAGCCCGGGCCGACGGGGACGGCAACCGCGTCGAGAGCGTCGCTTTCGACAACGTCACATCGTTCGTCTACGCCCGGGACCGGACCGTCGCGGTGTCTGGAATCGGTGAGGTCACTTACGACGTCGCCTTCGGGGGGGCGTTCTACGCCTACTGCCGGGCCGCGGAGGTCGGGGTCGGTCTAGAGCCGGCGGACGCGCCGGACCTCGTGGACGTTGGCCGGCGTATCAAGACGGCCGTACGCGAGGATATCGACATCAAGCACCCCGAAGAGGAGGACCTCTCCTTTCTGTACGGCACCGTGCTCATCGACGACGACCCGGACTCGGAGGCGGACAGCCGCAACGTCTGCGTGTTCGCCGACGGTGAGGTGGACCGCTGTCCGACCGGCACCGGCGTCAGCGGCCGGCTGGCGCTGCTGGCCGATGCCGAGGAACTCGACGCAGCCGAGCCGTTCGTCGTCGAGAGCATCACCGGCTCGACGTTCACCGGCTGGTACGAGCCGACAACGGCGTACGGTCGCGACGCGGTCCTGCCGACCGTCCAGGGGAGCGCACACGTCACTGGGCGGCACACGTTCCTGCTGGATCCCGAGGATCCGTTCCGGTCGGGGTTCCTTTTGCGGTGAGAAGGGGGACTCAGTTCAGCACCCAGAACCGGTAGTTGAGGAACCCGGCGTAACTTACCCACAGGAGGTACGGCACCAGCAGCGCCGCCGCGCGGCGGTCGACACGGTCGAACGCCCACATCGTCGCCAGGATGAGCAGCCAGAGAACGGCGATCACCGCCAACCTGAGACCGATGCGTTGGAGGCCAAAGAGGGCCGCCGACCAGCCGAGATTGAACAGGAAGTGGACGGCGAACACGCCGACAGCGAGGCGTACGTCCCCGAGCACCTCGACGGCACGGCGCCCCCCAGCCACAGCGCGCCGCCCAGCAGCGCGAACAGCGCTGTCCAGACGGGACCGAACACCCAGTTCGGCGGCGCCAGCGCCGGCCGCTGGAGAGTGGCGTACCACTCGGTCAGCCCCTGAGCGGTGAACACCGCTCCCGAGGCGCCGATTACCTCAACGACGAGCACGGCCAACACGAGCGCGACCAGCGGGCGGGCACGGGGGAGACGGC
>CAZLOO010000352.1:0-3006 GCA_964561055.1 uncultured Halobacteriales archaeon | reverse complement strand
TGCCCGGGTGCGGCTGGTCGAGGGGCTGCCCCGGCATGTCGGCCTCGGGAGCGGCACCCAGCATGCGCTGGCGACGTACGCGGCCGTCGCCGCCGCCCACGGCCGGGAGCCGCGGGTCCGCGAGCACGCGCCGGAGCTGGGTCGCGGCGGCCGGAGCGGCGTCGGCGTGGCGACTTTCGAGGCCGGCGGATTCGTCGTGGACGGCGGTCACCCGACCGCCCGGTTCACCAGCCGCCCACCGGATCGCGGGGAGTGGACAGTACCGCCGGTCGTGGCGCGCCACGAGCTCCCCCGGGAGTGGGCCTTCGTGCTCGCCGTGCCCGCTGCGGTCCGCGGCCGGTCGGGCGACGGTGAGGAGCAAGCAATGCGGGCGGCCGTCGAGCGGGCTGACGCCGCCGTCGCCGACGAGCTGGGCGAACTGCTGCTCTCCAGGGTGCTGCCGGCGGCCGCGGAGGCCGACCGTTCGGCGTTCGGCCGGGGACTGGCGGCGTTCGGCCGGCTTAACGGCACCTGGTACACGGACGTCCAGGGTGGAGTGTACCGCCCGCCGGCCGGCGAGATAATCGATCACCTCGGGGACGGGGCGGTCGTTGGCGCTGGACAGTCCTCGTGGGGGCCGGCTGTGTGGGGTCTGACCGCCGTTGACCGGGCCGAGGAGGCCCAGCGGGCCGCCCGGGGAGCGCTGGACGCTGCCGGCGTCGAGGGAGAGGTGGTCCTTGCCCGGCCACGTAACGAGGGAGCGACAGTCGACCGGTAGTCAGACCCGAAGGTGTGCCGGCGGGTCGAGCACCTCCAGCTGGTCCAGCAGGCCCAGTCGGTCGGCCTCCAGCCATATCTCCGCTATCTCGCCATCATCGATGCGGTAGAACCCGGCGCCGGTCCACTCGACGGTGTGGCCGGTCGGGTCGATGTCTCGGTACCTTCCGGTGTGGGTCCCGCGGACGGTGTAGCGGACTGCGACCGTGTCGTCCTCAGCGATCATCGCATCAGTGGTACCGGAGTAGTCCGGGAACGCCTGGAACTGGTCATCGAGAAACGACACCACCTCATTGATACCGTTGAGTTCCTCGTGGGTACCGTGCTCGACGACGTCCTCGGCGAGCAGTTCCCTGAGCGTCTCGCGGTCGCGCTCGTTGAACGCGGCCAGGTAGCGTCTTACCAGTTTCTTATTGTCGGCTGTGGACATGGGCTCACCTCGCGGGGAACTCGGCGCCCGAGCATGGTAAATGTTGACACAATTTTCGCGGGGCGGGACGGCGAACAGGATTAACATGCTGGCCCCCACAGCCCGGATATGGAGCGGATCCCGTTCGGCGTGCGGCGGCTTGACCAGATCATCAGTGGGGGGGCGCCGCCGGGAAGCGTCGTTCTGCTGTCGGGGGAAGCCGGTGCGGGCGCGCGGGAGTTCATGTACACCAGCGCTGCGATGACCGGGCTGGCGCTGTCCGACGAGGACGCCTTCGACCTGTACTACGGCGACCTGAGCCGGGAGTCCTCGCTGCCCGGGGCCGTCCACTATCTCTCGTTCACCGACGAGGAGGCGAAGCTTCGTCGGGACATGTCGATGACGCTAGACGAGGAACTGGTCGAGAGCGCCCTTGACGCTGTGGCATTCCATGACCTCTCGGAGCCGTACTACCGGCTCAGCCCGGTGCCCAGGGAGTGGTATACGAACACCTCCGTGGAGATCAGCGACCTCGGCGCCGACAACGACCGCCGGACCGTGCCGGAGGCGCTCGGCGAGCGGCTCACCGAGTCCGCCCCGGGGAACCTGATGCTCGTGGACTCGCTGACTGACTTAGTGACGACCACCGAGGGATTCGGCTGGTCGGACGTTTCGGTGCTGCTACGCGGGCTATCACGGGTGGCCTATGACTGGGGTGGCTTGGTGTTGCTGCTGGCCAACCGGGAGACCCTGACCGACAGCGAGCATGGCCAACTGGTGGACGCCGTCGACGGGACGATGCAGTTCTCTTGGGAGGCCGGCGGCTCCTCACTAGCGCGCGTGATGGTCGTCCGGCAGTTCCGTGGGGTGCTTTCCCGACTGGAGGCCGAGAGCATCGTCCGCTTCGAGACGGAGATCAGCGACACCGGCTTCGATATCAGCGACGTCCGGAAGATACGCTGAGCCGCCCGCAACTCTGCTTGCCACTGAGGGTACCGATTGGCGGACACGGTGAGCAGGTGGCACCGTGAGCGACACCGCGTGATGTCGCCCGGGAGCCCGCCCGACCTGAGCCGGGATTTTTCCCGGTCTGCCGCGTCACAGCAGGCAATGTGGGAGCTATATGACCTCCTCTCGTATCCTGTGCGGCTGCGATGCGGCGCGGTCGCTGACGACGCCGTCAGCGTTGAGGGGTCGGTCGCCGAACGCGACCGTGACCGCGGGGCCACGTACGGCCCCGCTCTTGCGATCGCCGTGGTGCCGGTCGGCGTGATCGTCACCCAACTGTGGGGGTCGCGGCGTTCCTGGGTCTGAGTTCCGTGGCGTTCACAGCTACGACAGCGATCGCCCCCGACAACGAGGTCGTCGAGACGGCGTGTCGGGCGGTGCCGGCCGGCGACGGGGAGCGGGTGCTCGCCGCCCACGAGCAGGCCGTCGCTCGCCAGCACAGGCGCCGACTGGTCGGTATCGGTGTCGTCGTTGCTATCACCCCCGGAGTCGCTTCCCTCGCGGGATTTCCGAAGGGTCTCGTTGCCGTCGGCGGCCTCGCTGTGTTGCTCGCCTACGGTGTCCTGACCAAGCCGAAAACGAAGGCACGCCTGTTTGCCCCGGAGATTGTCTAAAAAAGCGTTTCCCGAGAGGTCGCCGAGGAAGGGGCCGTGACCGTCGTCGAAGAGCCGTTCTCGCTCGACGTATCCGCTAGCCCCGACGAGACCGGCACGTCGGACAAGGCCCATCTTGAGCGTATCTGACCGAAGGAATCACTTGTCCCCGGCTCCTACAAGAAGTAATGGGAACCAGCGTCAGCGAGCCGCTCGATGTTGAGCGCATCAGGGAGGACT
>CAZLOO010000351.1:0-3009 GCA_964561055.1 uncultured Halobacteriales archaeon | reverse complement strand
CGGGGCCGTGCTCGTCGGCGAACTCCCGGATGGCCAGCATCGACGCCGTCCGCACCAGCGCCTCGAGTTCGGCGCCGGAGTACCCCTCCGTCTCGGTGGCCAGCGTGTCCAGATTCACGTCCTCGCCGTACGGCTTGCCCTCGCTGTGGACATCGAGGATGGCCCGGCGGGCGGGTTCGTCCGGTAGCGGCACCTCGACGTGCTCCTCCAACCGGCCCGGGCGTAGGAGCGCCTCGTCGAGGCTGTCCCGGCGGTTGGTCGCCCCGAGCACCACCAGGTTGGGGTTGTCCTGAAGGCCGTCAAGCTCTGTCAGCAACTGGCTCACCACCCGCTCGCCGACCTCGTGGCCCTCACCGCGGCGGCCGGCCAGTGCGTCTATCTCGTCGAAGAAGACGATGGTGGGCGCGGTCTGGCGGGCACGCTCGAACAGCTCCCGGATGGCCTTCTCCGATTCGCCGACGTACTTGTCGATGAGCTCTGGGCCGGCGACATGGATGAAGTTCACCTCGCTCTCGCCGGCCAGCGCCCGTGCCAGCAGGGTCTTTCCGGTGCCGGGCGGCCCGTATAGCAGTACCCCCGTCGGCGGGGCTGTATTGGTCGCGGCGAACAGATTCTCGTAGGCCAGTGGCCACTCCACCGTCTCCCGGAGGGTTCGTTTCGCCTCCTCGAGGCCACCCACGTCCTCGAAGGTAGTGTGGGGGGTCTCGACGACGTACTCCCGCATCGCGCTAGGTTCGACCGCGCTCAGGGCCGCTGCCACATCCTCGCCGGTGACCAGGAGCTCCGTCGTCTCCCCTCGGTCACGCTGGTCACGGTAGCGCCGCAGCGCCCCCATCGCGGCCTCGGTCACCAGCGAGCGGATGTCCGCGCCAACAAAGCCATGGGTGCGCTCGGCCAGCCGATCGAGGTCAACGTCGTCGGCCAGCGGCATCCCACGGGTGTGGACGTCCAGTATCTCCCGGCGGCCGTCCTCGCCCGGGACGCCAATCTCAATCTCGCGGTCGAACCGCCCGCCCCGACGTAGCGCCGGGTCGATTATGTTCACCCGGTTGGTTGCGCCGACGACAATCACCTCCTCGCTGGAACCGATACCGTCCATCAGGGTCAGGAGCTGTGCGACCACGCGGTTCTCCATGTCCGCGTCCTCGTCGCGGCTGCCGGCGATGGAGTCGATCTCATCGATGAAGACGATCGCTGGCGCATTGCGAGTAGCCTCCTCGAACTTCTCGCGGAGCTTCTCCTCGGAGTCGCCCTTGTACTTGGAGACGATTTCTGGGCCGCTGATGGTGACGAAATGGGCGTCAACCTCGTTCGCGACCGCCTTCGCGATGAGGGTCTTCCCCGTCCCCGGGGGGCCATACAGCAGTACCCCGCGGGGAGCGTCCACCCCAAGCCGGCGGAACAGTTCCGGCTCCGAGAGCGGTAGCTCGATCGTCTCCCGGACCTGCTCCAGTTCGTCGTCCAGCCCGCCGATGTCCTCATAGGTAACTCCCGAAACCGGGCCGCTACCCGTTCTCACCCCTGTCTCGGTATCCACCGGACTCGGGGCCGTTCTGCGGTTCGTATTGCCAGAGCCAGCATCACTGTTCTCTCCGGATCGACCCCCCTCCGGGACGACGTACACGTCCGTTGAGCGGGAGACCCGGACCGTCCCGTCGGGGTCGGTGGCGCTCACCGTCACCGGACCGACGCGGTCGAGCCGGACGGTCTCGCCGGCGCGCATCGGGCGGTCGAGCAGGTCCCGTTTCAGTAAGTCCGCCAGGTCAGCGCTCTCCACGGTATCCGGCACCGCAAGCGATAGGGTGACGCTGTCGGCCTCGGCCACCTCGATAGGGCGCACGACGACCGTATCGCCGACGGTGAGGCCGGCGTTGCGCCGCGTGTCGGCGTCGATTCGGATGACGCCGCTCTCGCCGCCGGGCCACACCTTCGCGACCGTCCCGCGAGGTCCGTCGATGAGCACCGTTTCCCCGCTCAAAACCCCCAGCGTACGGCAAGACTCGCTGGAGAGCCGGGCGATACCACGCCCCGCGTCACGCTTCTCGGCGCCCTGCACGGTCAGTTCGACGCCGCTGTCCATGGGCCCGGTACGGGACCACGGCTCTTGGGCCTTCTTCTCCGTCCGCCGGAGACAGGTGTTGCGGACGGTTGCGACAGGACTACTGGCCGGAGCCGGGAGGTCTCACCCGCCGTCCTGGACCCCGACCGGCCCATCGAGGCCCTCGTACGGCGGTTCGGGGTCCCAGGAGGGGCGCTCCCGAAGCGTCTCGAAGAAGCGTTCCGTGACGACGTCTCGGACGATCGACGCCAGTTTCTCGCTGCCCTCCGTGTCTCCGAGCACCCCCATGGGTACCTGCGCACCGGCCATATCCGCGTGGCCGCCGGCGCTACCGATCTGGCCGAACGCGTCGCGCAGGGTCTCCCCGACGTCAAGTTGTGCCCCTCGGGCGCGGGCAGAGGCGTAGATGGTGCCGTCGTCGTAGCCGTACACCAGCGAGGCGTTCACCCCATCAAGGTCGAGCAATCCATCGGCCGCCTGCGCGAGCGCGTCGCGGTCCCGGATCGGACCGACACAGGTCGTCAGCACGGAGCCGCGTATCTCTCGGTTACGGATAGCCCGGGCGATGGTGTCTAGCGTCTCCAGGCTGACACTGGGTGACTCCACCCGCTCCAGCGTTGAACCGTCGACGAACGGGAGGAGGAACGCGGCCGCCTCGTAGTCCTCAACGCTCACCTCGCGGGAGAACTCCCGGGTGTCCACTCGGATGCCGTACAGTAGGCCCGTTGCTACCGGCTCCGGGGGCTCCACCTTGAGCCGCCGGAGGTAGTCCGTCAGCAGCGTGCTCGTCGCGCCGGCGTCGCTGCGGAGGTCCACAAACGTCGCCTCTACCGGCTCTCGGGGGGGGTGATGGTCGATGACAATATCGATGGAGGTGTCCGGCGGGAGCTGGTCGTTCACTCCAGGTCGGGAGTGGTCCACGAGCGCGACGCCGGCGTACCCCTCCAGGT
>CAZLOO010000350.1:0-3012 GCA_964561055.1 uncultured Halobacteriales archaeon | reverse complement strand
TACCGCCGTACTGGAACTTTATCCGGCTTGGAAACAGGCCCGCAACGATAGTCACCCAGCAGGCGAGTCCGAGCCAACGGTGTAGGACACGCACGCCTCATCCTAATGCGTCTTGCGCACGCATTATGACAGTTTCTGGATAGGCGAAACGAGTCGTGCAAGATAGAGGGCGCGTATCTTGCAGTTGGTGCCATTCTGAACCGCTGTACAGATTCAGAAACGGAGGTTCCGCTGAGATTCCTACTCTCCGAGAACTTATTTTGATTCTTGTCTGGTGACTTCGACCACCGAGGGAGCACCGTTGACCGTCATGGAGAGCTGTTCGGTGTCGAGAGCGAACGTGTACGTCGCCCTCAACGGATCATGTGTGATGCGTGTCTCCTCTACGGCGCCGGTATGAAGAATGAACGCCTCGGAGGAAAACGGTTCGATATCATGGTCCAGCAGGAACCGTTTCATCTGCGGATGAAATGCGAGGTAAGTGACTATCGGGGCGTTTATGTTGAAGATGCAATTGGTGCAGGAAGCTGAGAACTTGGCTCCAAATCGCCGCCCACAGGCGTCACAGAGGCCAGCCGTCAGTTCGTGGTCTTCGCAGACATCGACTTCGTATTCTACAGCCCCGGAGCAGCGCCGGCAGACATCGAGATACACCGATTGCATCTCGGTCGCAGTCCAGACTTCAGCGGCCCGTAACACGTCTTGCGGTGAACGGTTGCGAACTCCCGCTGGGGGAAGCAATAGTTGGCCGAGATTCCCGAACTCCACGCTATCCCTGTCAGCGCCGTCTGGCGGATCCCGAAACCATCCGGAGCATTCGGGACAGTGCAACGAGACGTGCTCCACTCGGTACGCGACTTCCACGTTCGCCGTACAGAACGGACAGGGGCGGTCGATCTTAGTTCGGCCGACAACGATATCGCCGGTGACCGCTCCCGAAAGGACGGCTTCCACGACCCGTCGCCCTGGTTGCGCAAGTACATAGCCGTCATCGGTTTTCTCAACGAAGTGACCCACGAGTTTCTCCAGGTGGTACCCAAAGTTGGAAGAGTCGTCGTATTCGATGCGGTCGAACAGCTCCGAAAACGCCAGTGGGCTACCTGCCCTTCCGAGTGTTTGCAAGATCCGTACTCGCGTTTCGTCCCCCAGTACACTGAACGCTTCCTCGGGTGACGGGGCTGGTGTCTCCTCCTGTATAGTCGTCATGTACTGTTCTTCGAATAGGATGCCTGTTAAACCATTCCTTGTTACCACACCACACGCCGAAAACCGCCGATCGAGTGGACAGCTGTGGCCGCGATCACACACGCACCATATATAAGAAATGTTACGGTATGGGCGTACCGATGAGAACTATCACCCTGGGAGGCGAAGTGTGGTGTATGTCATCACTACACGTGGAATGGTGGGAGCGTTTCGAAGCTAAGAGCGGCACGTCGCTGCTGGTCGCCGGCGTCGCTTTAGCCGGCGTGGCAGTGTACAAGACAGTGTTTTTCCACACACCTGTGGAAGTATCTACGGTCGTGGATATCGGATACGGAGGGCTTGCCTTGCTCCTCACAGGGGTCGCGCTACTGGGACTCTATCCACACGTCCGAGACGCGTCACCACGGACGGCGACCGCCGCTGTAGCGTCAAGCGTGCTCTCAGTTATCTTCGTCACCGTCCTGTGGGGATGGTTGATCAGTGCAACACTTCGGCTCGGCCGAGCGCCAGTCATGCCAGAGGAAGTGCCGATCTGGGCCGGCCTGGCGTTATTAGGAAACTTCATCACGCTTTCAGTGGCGTTCGTCCTGTTCGCAGTTGCCAGTCGGCGAACAGCCGCCGTCCCCTCTTCGGCCAGCATTTTGTTGGTAGTACCAGCACTGATGTGGCTCGGCCTTATCGCGAACATCGCGATCAACTTCCACCCCCAGAACATGTCGATTCTCGTCTACGTAGTGAACGCCATCACGGTCGGGGCTATCGGATATGTTATTCGAGGACGCGGGCACGGAGCAAGCAGTCGGAGTCTTGCTACGGATTCGTCGACCGTTAACGCGCAAGTGTGGGAATCGCTCGAAAAGTGGAGTTTGACGGCCTTCTTCGTTGCCGGGGTGATGTTCGCTGTCGCTGTGGCAGTCATAGTGGTCGCGATGGTGACTGGGGAGTGGGAAAGTCTGTCGTTTGTGAGTGAAGCGTTCATGGCTGCGGGATGGGTCAGTAGCCTCGTTGGCTTGCTTGGGTTGTATCCCGCCCTCGTCGACTGGACCCATTGGCTGGCCCGCGCCAGTGCGGTCTTCGCAGTGCTTGGTATGGTGACTCTCGCCGCGTTGGCCGCGGTGTCCCTCGTCGCCTTCGTTGTAGGAAGTCAACCAGGAACTATTCCGGGTCCGGTGCCTGCCGCGGTATTCCTCCCTGGGATGTTGAGCGGGACCGTTCTGGCGTTCATCTCGTCCAGCGTCGCCAGTCTTCGTAGCAACGTCCATTCACGGACCACCGGCATCCTGCTGCTGGTACCGGCCGCCCTCTTCCTCATGAACGCGTTCGTCTTGCCGTTGATATTCGAGCCGGCGCCAAGTGGTGTAGCTCCGCCCGAGTTAGCCCTCGGTTTCGCCAGCGCAGTGACCCTCGCCATGCTGGGCATCGGCTACCGACTCCGAACAGAAGACATGTCGACCGACCGCGAGGAGCAAGCACCCGAAACAACTGTCGGGTGACACCTCACGGCGCTCATATCACGGTCACCGACAAGCAGTTCTGGCTGAACCTGACATGGTTCCCGAAATCCGTCACCGCTTGAGGAGTCCACCAGAGCTGATTCTGTCAGTACACGGGCGTCTGTCTGTAGTGCTGAACCTATCCTCTGACGGCGCTCGAGGATATCCTCCACGAACGAGCGGCGACATGCGCGCGGGCCCTGACGACGAGCCGATCCCGATCCGGAAGCCAGTGCTGATCCAGGCCCGCGCACGACTGCTCGCCATGGCTCACCTGCAGACCGGCGAGTGGCCCGCGGTGACGGCCCACGAT
>CAZLOO010000349.1:0-3014 GCA_964561055.1 uncultured Halobacteriales archaeon | reverse complement strand
TCGATCATCGCCTTCACGTTGCCGGTGGAGGTGGCGACGGTGAACCGCTCGATGACTCCCTCCTCGACGAGGGCCTCTACCCGGTTGCGTACGGTCCCTTCGCTGGTGTTCACGGTGTCGGCGATCTCCGTGTACGGGGTGCGGGCGTCCCGGCGGAGGATGGCCAGTATCTCGCGATCCAGGGCGTCCATGGTGGGTCGTGTGGCGCCCATGGCTTACCGGTTACGAATTTCGTAATTCGACTTCGAAGGACAACGGTTATGCCGGGGGGAAGATATGAACTTCGTAATGACTGACGCCGACGACCGAAACTACGATGATGCCTACTTAGCCCTAGAGGGCGGCCGCGTCGTGGAGGCCCGGGGCCGCGCCCCGGGCCGCACGCGCGGGGAACTGGTGTTCACAACGGCCTACACCGGCTACGAGGAGTCGCTTACCGATCCCAGCTACGAGGCGCAGGTGCTTACGTTCTCCTACCCGCTGATCGGCAACTACGGCGTGCGCGAGGAGCGCTTCGAGTCCGAGCGCGTCCATCCCCGGGCCGCGGTCGCCCGGGAATTCACGCAGGACGTCGCCGACTGGCTCGCGGCCGAGGGCGTCCCCGCCATCGACCACCTCGATACCCGGGAGCTGGTGACCGCCATCCGCGAGGAGGGGGCGATGCGCTGTGGCATCGCGGTCGGCCCGGACGCCACCGAAGAGCAGGCACTGGCGGAGTTGGACGCCTGCGTCGGGATGAGTGACCACACGGACATCGGCAGCGAGGTGAGCGTCACTGGGCCCACGACGTACAACGCCGACGGCGACGGGCCGACGGTGGCGCTCATTGACTGTGGCGCGAAGAGATCGATCGTGTCCTCACTGGTCGAGCGGGATGCCGTCGTCCACGCGCTTCCCTACGACGTCACCGCCGACGAGGTCGAATCCTACGACCCGGACATCGTCTTCATCTCCAACGGTCCGGGCGACCCGGAGAACTTCGAGGCTGCGAACGAACTGGTCGACCAGATAGCCGGCGAGCGGCCGATAGCGGGCATCTGTCTCGGCCAGCAAGTCGTCGCCAGCGCGCTCGGCGGCAGCACTGAAAAGATGGCGTTCGGTCACCGCGGAGTGAACCAGCCGGTGCGTGACCTCCGCTCCGGTCGGGTCGTGATGACGACTCAAAACCACGGCTACACGGTGGCCGACACCGGGCCGCTCGAGGTCACGCAGGTGAACGTCAACGATGACACCCCGGAGGGGCTGGAGAGCGATGAACTCGGCGTCATCACCCGCCAGTACCACCCCGAGGCCAACCCCGGCCCTCACGACTCGCTGTCCTTCTTTGACGACGTGCTCGCGCTGGCGCAGGACTAGTCCCAGCGCCCTCGCGTCGCCGCAGCGGCCGCCTCATCGGCTCGCCGCACTATCTCCGCCTCGATAAACGCCGGCTCCACCGGCGTCCGGTCGGTGTGTGATAACACCACATGGGTGCACTCGGTCGGGAGACCGGCACGCTCGGCGATGTGGACGCCATAGTACGGGTGGCCCAGCAGTGACCCTACCTCCGTCGTCGCGAGGCCGTCGAACTCGGCGAGCTTGCTCACGTCGTGAACCAGTGCCCCTGCCGCCAGGAGATCCTGGTCCAGGCCCCCCCGGCCGACGGCGTCGGCCAGCGCCAGCGCGGCCGCGGTCACCTCGCGGACGTGCTCGACCAGCGTCTCGGCCTCCGAGGGGATGCCCAGCTCCCGCTGTGTCGGCGGAAACCATGGGATAGCGGCCAGCTGGCCGGGATCGTCTATGCCGCTCTCCTCGCAGGCTGTCGTCCATGCCCCCACCACCCCGTCGCGGAGCGTTCCGTCCCCGATGGCCTCCAGCTCCGGGAACATCCGCTCGATAGACGCCCGGTTCACGGGCGTAGCTGTGTGCCCCTGGAGTTAAGTCGAACGGCGGGGGGTTAGTCGGCCTCGTACTCGTTGGCCTCGCGGGGCTGGCCCCAGTCCTCGCGGCGGGTCGGCCGGCCGTCGACGGGCGTGACGTCCTCGGGCTCTTCGGCGGCGCGGATCGCCTCCAGCGCGGCCGAGGCGCTCTGGGCGGTCGAGAAGTAGGTGACCACCTCTTCAACGGCGACCTCTAGGGGCTCGCGCCGCCGGGAAATGATGAGGTCGATCTCATCCTCCCGGATGGCCTCCACGAAGGCGTCCTGGTCATCGAACTCCACGAGCTCGAAGTACTCTCCGAACCCCTCGATAAGCTTCTGTCCCTCGACGGTGGCGACGTCCGGGAATTCCTCGGCCGAGAGGTCCACCACGGCGGCCCCCGAGGTGGGGACGGGCTTGCCAATGGCGTCCTGTGCCTTGGCGTAGGCCTTACCGAAGGAGCCGGCGGTGCCCATCACCTCGCCGGTGGACTTCATCTCCGGGCCGAGGCGGGGGTCGCTGCCCGGCAGCCGGTCGAAGGGGAGGACCACCTCCTTCACGCTGGTGCGGACGGGAACCCGCTCGCCGGCATCCAGCTCCGAGAGGGAGGCGCCGGCCATCGCCTTCGCCGCCAGCTTCGCGATAGGGACGCCGGTCGCCTTCGAGACGAACGGCACCGTCCGCGATGACCGTGGGTTCGCCTCTAGAACGAACACCTCGTCATCGCGCACCGCCAGTTGGACGTTTAGTAACCCCACCGTGTCCAGTGCGCGAGCGATGTCCTCGACCACCTCGCGTACCCTGCGGTTGACCTCCCGGCTCAACGACCGGGGGGGTATCATGCAGGCGCTGTCGCCGGAGTGGACGCCAGCGCTCTCGACGTGCTCCATGATGCCGCCGATGAGCACCTCCTCCCCGTCGCTGACGGCATCCACGTCCAGCTCCACGGCCCCCTCAAGGAACTTGTCCACGAGGATGGGCTTCTCCGGGCTCACCCGGACGGCCTCCTCGATATAGGACTTCAGCTCGTCGTCGTCGTACACGATCTCCATCGCCCGGCCCCCCAGCACGTAGGAGGGCCGTACCAGCACCGGGTAGCCGATGTCGTGGGCCAGT
>CAZLOO010000348.1:0-3041 GCA_964561055.1 uncultured Halobacteriales archaeon | reverse complement strand
GTTCGGCTGTTCACCTGCGTCGAGTGCGGCCACACGTGGCGCGAGTCCTGACGGCACGTCTCGCGAACCCCGCCCTCACGTGCGCACAGACTGCTACATCAGACTCTCAACTCCCGGGTGTCGTGGGAGACCGACGTGGCCGTCGGTCCGGCCGGGGTCCCGTCCACCGCTCGTCCCGACCGACCCCTGGCGGGGACGCGACGCGGCCCCGAGCGCGGGCACTCACGCGTCGGCCATCTCCGGCCGGGGGTTCGAGATCCGGATCGTCGTGCCGGCGCGCGACGTCTCCGCGGGGACGAACGCGTCCGTGTCAACCGTCCGCGTCGTGCCCGGCCGGACGGTGCCGACCTGGCAGGTGCGGCTGGAGATGGACGTGCCGCGCGTGTCGTAGAACTGGACGACAACGTCGACGTCGACCGTCTCTCCTTCGTTGCCGACGGTGAGTTCCACGCGACCGAGTTGGTTCCTGATCTCGTCCACGTCGACCTCGTTGCCCTCGCCGTCGTAGAAGACGATGCGGTCCAGGGTGACGTGATCGACGTCGCTGTCGATGTACCGGAACAGCCCGTCGCTGATCGCCTCGTAGAGGTCGTCGCCCTCACTCCCCTCCTCGAACAGCGCGCCGATCGGGTTGAGACCGGCCCGTAGGTCGCTCGCGATCGTTCTCCGGTTGCCCGTGTTGGTCTTCAGCCGTCGGTAGTCCCTGATGAACGGTTCGAACTGCTCCGGGAGGTCGCCGTCGTACATGTCGGCGTAGGCCCGAAGCTCGTCGTCGAAGTTGATCATCGGCGGAAGGGGGGCCACCTCCTTGGTCGTGGGCACCCATGGCCGAGCGGAATCATCAGACCGCCCGGTCTTCCCTTCGACCATCCCCTCTCCGGCGTCACTCGCCGTCTGATCGAAGTACCCGAGCGAATCGAGCAGTGACGCGAAGATGGCGCTGAGAATGGTGACGAACAGGACACCGGCAGTCAGCAGGTGAGAGATCGGCTCCGGAAGGGTAAACTGGAACAGCGCGATGAACACGCAGGTCACGATCCCGACGACGAGCAGGAACGACCCGAAGTTGGCGTCCTGACCAGTGACGAACGCGATGCTCGCGAGGAACCTCGAGTCGGATTCCGCCTTCGTGCTCTCGCCGGCGGGTTCAGTCGAACTCATGGCTCAGTCGGCCGCCGTGTTTTCGGGGTTCTCTCTGCTCTCCTCAACCGCCCGCTGGAGGACCTGAACGAGGTGTGACACCCACAGCCCAGCGGTGAAGCCGAACAGGGTGCCGACCGTGGTGATCCGAACGGGGTCCTGAAGCGGTGAGAGCGCGGCGACGATACACAGCGCACCGAACACGGCCATTAGGCCGTACTGGACGCGCGTGTCCAAGCTCGCGCGCCGTATCTCTGCTAACATCTGTTGGAACGGAGGGGTCGTATCCGCTTAAACCCACGGAGTGAATGGGGGACCACTACGCGAGAGTCCCCCTCCTCGACCGCGAGCGGTCCAGCCCAACGGCCGGTCCGTCCGGGTCCGGTCAGCATCGGGAAGTGCCGGAACGGGACCACCGGGCGGATGCTCGATGCCCGGTACCTCCATTCGGCCTCGCGCTGCCCGGCGTCACGGCTGGCGTCCCGACGCACCCGCCAGCGGACGCGACCGGAGTCGGCCGCGCCGCCTCAGGCTGCTGTCACACCGAACCGTCCCGGTCGATCCGCCCGTGGCCCGGCCACCGCTGCAGGGAGATTCCCCGACCTCGGAACGCTGAAACGGCCGGCAGCCGGGCGATCGGCGTGGACGCTCCGCTCGCGCGGGCGGGCCCCGTACCACGTGTTTTGATGAGCACGGCCCTCCACCTCGCGGAGCATGAACGGCACCCCGACCCCATCGGGGCCCCGTCCACGGACCGATGAGCGGTGAGGACCAGGCGCCCGCCGCCGAGAGCCAGTCGACCCGAATACGGGACGTCTCCGCCTCCGCCGGCGGCCAGTACTCCGACTTGGTCAACCGGTTCGTCCACGGCGTGGAACTGGCCGCGGCGACGGTGTTCGCGGCCCTGTTCGCCGTGGGCGTGTTCGCCCTGACCCTCCAAATATACGACGCCGTCCAGAACGGCACGATCACCGACCCGCTGGTGGTCATCGGGTTCATCGACACCGGGCTGCCCCTGCTCATCATCGTCGAAATCTACCAGACGGTGCTGGCGTACGTCAACGAGAGTGACCCCCGGCGTATCGTCCAGCTGGTCATCTACACGGGCGTCATCGCGATGGTGCGCAAGATCATCATCTTCCGGACCGGCGAGTACGAGACTGTCTAGGACGCGCTGGTCGTGGGCGGGGCGTACGCGGTCGTGGTGTTCGCCCTGGTCGGGCTCCTGATCGCCGAGCGGATTTACGGGGGCCGGATGGCCGTTCTGTCGGAGTGAGGTCGGCGCCTCACCCGGGTCCGAGTCCGGGGGGCTCCGAGCGGCTGCTTTCACGGTGACGGCCCGCCCCGCCGGTTCCTGGTGTTACCTCTGGGGGTACCACCGAAGAGGTACGAGGTCCCGGGCGTGACGTCCGCCCGTGGGAACCCCGCGTCGGTGTCGTAGCTCCCCATCGTCGTGATGACGAACGCGCCGCCGAGCGGTCGATGCCCTCCGTCACACTGTCCACATGGTAACAGGTTCGATCCTCCCCAACTACGAACGGACGCTTCGGGCGAGGGACCTGCGCGTGGCCGTGCTACACCGTTGTGCTCGTCCGCGGCCGACGGGCGTCCCCTGACTCGGCCGTGGCGAGAACGTTGGTCCCGGTCGGTGTCGCCCCCGGCGGCTCGGACGTTCGGCCCAACCGGACGGTGGGACCGAAGTTCGCGGTGTGGAGCTATTCCGTTCCGGAACCCCGACCCCGTTGCCCCGCCAGTGCTCGGACACCTCTGTTTCCGGGATCAGGGGGTGGAACAGGCATAACCGTGTAGCGCCCCTCCCAGTAGAGAGTAACATATGGACATCTCAGAGATCCTCTCCCCGAAATTCACCGAGTTCGACGTCGGCACACCGCTCTCGAAGG
>CAZLOO010000347.1:0-3056 GCA_964561055.1 uncultured Halobacteriales archaeon | reverse complement strand
AGGAGGGATGAGCCGCTGACACCCCCTCGATGGCGAGTATCTCGTCGGAGATCACGGCGCCCAGTTCGTTACCATCGCTGGCGCGTACCTCCGCCATCAGCATGTGGTCCCCCGAAGAGGCGTACAGCGACTCCACGGAGTCCAGCGCCTCCAGCGCCCGGATGGCGTCGACGTACGCCTCGCTGTCGACGTCGATACCAACCATCGCGATGGAGCGCGAGGAGAGCTTCTTCGGGTCGACGTCCGCGGAGTAACCGACGATGACCCCCTCGTCCTCAAGGCGGTTGATATACTTCCGGACGGTCGGCTTCGACACGCCGGCCCGGTCGGCGATCTCGGCGTAGGAGGCCTGAGCGTCCTCCTCCAGCACCGAGAGGATGCGGTCTTCCGTCGCATCAGTACTCATTGAAGGATTATTTGTCGTCGTAGAAAAAATACCTTGCGAAAGCGAAAATAGCGACTGTCAAGGACCGAGATGTCCGCAGGCGGCCGTCTCAGCGCTTCTGGAGGGCGGCGTTGTAGTGGTAATCATTAGTGTAGCGCAACTCAACAACGTTCCAGGCCGTTCCGGCGGCCGCCGCCCGGAGCCGGTCCGGCGAGAACAGCCGGAACAGGAGCCCCGGGCCCCGTTCGCCCGCGTACTCGAAGTGGAATACCCGCCGCGCGAGGCCGGGAGCGGGGTCTGACCGGTAGCCGAGCATCTCCGGGCTAGTTGCGACGGGGTCATAGCCGTCCAGCAGCACTACCCCCTCCTCGTCGGTGACATGCGCCAGGTCCGTCAGTAGCCGCTGGAGTGCGGTCCGGGAAGGCGCCAGCGTCGCCTGTGTGCCGACCACTTGCGCCGACCGGAATCGATCGGGACCGAACGCCGATCGGAGGTCGAACATATCACCTCGGCGGGCGTCCTCAACTCCGCGGGCTTCCATCGTCGCGACGAGGGTATCGCTCACCTCAAGGGCGACTGTTTCCATTCGGTCCTGGAAAAACAGGGCATCCCGGCCGGCGCCGGCGCCAACGTCGAGCAACGGACCGTTGAGCCAGGACTCCCGCCAGCGAGTCCACTCATCCCCAGGGTCCCGCGGGTCGAAGTAGAACGACTGGACAGGGTGCTCGCGAGCGGCCGCCCCGTCACACTGGTACAGCGGTGCCTCTCGTTCGCCGCGCTGGTGGTCGCGGATCGCCCTCCCAAACGGGTCCGGGCCGTCGGGACTGGGCTCCCGGTGAGTGTTCTCGTCCATGCCCGGAGTCGGGACGGGCCTGTTATAAGCCGTAGTGTGAGACGGTACCGGGCAACGTGCGTCTCAGTAGCGTCCGGACCAACGTATATCACCCCCTCGGCCCTGGCTCGGGCATGCACACAGCCGACGCGCCGCTGGCGGATGCCGTCGACGCACTGCGGCGGGGCCGGACGAGCCCCGCAGAGTATGTCGAACGCTGCCGTGAGCGGATTGAGACGGTCGAGAGCGACATTCGGGCGTTCGTCTCCGAGAAGGAGCGCTGGGCCCGCGTGAGCGAGGCGGTCGAAGCGCTCCCGGAGAACCCAGCTGGGCGGCCACTGTACGGCATCCCCGTCGGCGTGAAAGACATCTTCCACGCCAACGGGCTGCCAACCCGGGCCGGATCGGAGCTACCGCCAGAGGCGCTGGCGGGGCCAGCCGCGACAGCCTGGGAGCGGCTAGCCGGCGCGGGCGCGCTGGCGCTGGGCAAGACCGTCACTACGGAGTTCGCCTACTACGAGCCCGGACCGACCCGCAACCCACAGGACACCGGTCACACGCCCGGCGGCTCCAGTTCCGGGTCGGCAGCGGCTGTCGCTGCCGGGGAGTGCCCGCTGGCGCTCGGGACACAGACTGCCGGGAGCGTCATCCGGCCGGCGGCGTTCTGCGGTGTCGTCGGCTTCAAGCCCACCCTCGGCCGGATACCAACCGAAGGGGTCGTCCCGTTCGCGCCGACCGTAGACCATATCGGCGTGTTCGCGCAGGATCTTGAGGGCGCGGCTCTGGCGGCCGCGGTCTGCTGTGACAAGTGGGTCACGCTTCCCTCGCCCCGAGAACAGCCGACCCTGGGCGTGCCGGACGACGCGTTCCTCGCGATGGCCGACCCGGATGCTCGTGCAATCTTCGAGACCCAGGTCGAGCGCCTGGAGGCCGCGGGGTTCGCCGTCGAGCGGACCGGAGCGCTCGCGGATCCCGGGACCATCATTGACTCCCACCTAGACCTCATCGGCACGGAAATGGCGCTCGTTCATCGCGAGCGGGGCTGGTATCCCGCGTTCGAGGATCACTACGCCGCCACCACCCGGGCGTTCATCGAGGAGGGCGACACGGTGGCCGCCAGCACCCTCGGTGCGGCTCGCGCCGATCGGATCGACCGGCGGGACCGGCTGGCAGCGCTGATGGACGATCGGGGAGTGGACTGCTGGATCACGCCCGCGGCGCCCGGTCCTGCCCCGGCGGGCATCGACGACACCGGCGACCCCAAGATGAACGTCCCGTGGACGAACGTCGGCTTCCCTGCGGTGACGCTGCCCGAAGGGGAGGTGGACGGTCTTCCACTGGGGCTACAGTGTGTCGCCGCACCCGAGCGCGATGAGGACCTGCTGAGCTGGGCCGTACAGATTGGGGACGCCCTCGGCGTCAGGGGCTGACCGTCGGTCTCCAGCCACGAGGAAGAATCGCCGCTCCGGATCGTGGCTGTCAAAAACGGGAGTTTTATTTAGCGGTGGCGGTCCAGCACGAGGTCGTACGCCCGCTCCCACTCGTAGTCGTCGTCGAAGTAGCGCCTGGCCAGCGACCGCTCCGGCATCTCGCCGGTTGCGCGCTTCTCCTGTCCGTAGGAGGGACGGTCGTCCTTGAAGAATCGCCCGGTGAGCACCTCGCCCTCGTGCAGCTTGTTCTCGGCCTCGTACATCGCGTCGCCGGCCTCGCGGCGGTCGGTGACGTCGAACTCGTAGTCGTCGGACTGCTGGATGTCCGTGTAAGGCACGTACTGCTTCGCGTCTTTGTTCCAGGTCGGACACTGGGTGAGGAAGTCGATGTGGGCGAACCCGTCGTGTT
>CAZLOO010000346.1:0-3063 GCA_964561055.1 uncultured Halobacteriales archaeon | reverse complement strand
CGAGGTGCCCGAGGACTTGCTGGCGCTGTGCGACCGGGCCAGCGACCGTCAGAAGGACGCCGAGCAGTGCGAGCGCGAGTACAAGCAGTTCCTCCAAGAAGTGGGGCTCGACCCCCACGCGGTGAACAACCGCGGGCTGGAGGTCGTCAAGAGCGAGGACGCGGAGGCCGCGGCCGACGCCCCGGCGGAGGACTAACCGCGCGGACGACAGGTTCTTGCGCCGTCCCCGGCTAATCCAATCATCGTAATGAGACGCGTCGCGGTCCTCGCCTTGCTCGGTATCGTCGCTCTCGCGCCCGCCCTCCCGGCGGCCGCCGCCGTCCCGGACGCCCGGCTCACCGTCTCGGACGTGACGGTGTCCCCGGACACGCCGGTCACCGGCTCGCCGACGACCGTCAGCGTGACCGTGAACAACGGCGCCGGCAGCCCCCAGCCGGTGACCGTCGACAACGTCCGCCTGGTCACGGGATCGGGCGGCACGCTGGCAACCGCCGAGGGGGTTGGCTCGCTCGGCGCCGGCGCCTCGCTGACAGTGCCGCTGACAGCCACCTTCGACCGCCCCGGCGAGAAGTCACTCGCTGTCGTCGTCCGCGGCACGGACGAGGACGGCGACCGCGTCACCGTCCGCCGGCCGGTGACAATCGTCGTCGAGAGCGCGCCGCCGCTGGTGGAGCTCCGGCCGGGTCGGACGGTCGCGGACGCCCGCTCAACGACGGTCGTCCGACTGTCGAACCCGACCACTGCCGCGATGCGGAACGTGGTGGTCACCGTCGACGGTCCCGGTGAGGAGGTCGTCGCCCGCCGGACGATCGCCTCTCTCCCTGCGGGCGGCGCGACGACGGTGAACGTCACCTCCATCCCCCGGAGCGTCGGCGACGCAACGATCGAGGCGACAGTACGGTACACCACCGCCGTCGGTACCCAGCGCATGCTGGAGCGCTCGATGGACGTGCGGATCGATCCGATGGAGGAGGACGTCGGCGTGCGGGCGGTGCCGGCCGACCAGCCGCCGGAGACTCAGCAGCTCCAAGTCGGCGGTGACCTCGGCCAGCTGCTCGGGGGTGGCGGCACGACCACCACACAGCAGGAGAGCGAGCGTGGCGACAGCGAGGCCACTCGCGTGCGGGTGGCGGTCACCAACTTCGGCAACGCCCCCGTAAACGACGTCGTCGTGATCCCCACCGTCGGCGGACGGACCCTGCCTCGGCAGTCGCTGGACCGGCCGCTGGCACCTGGCGAGGAGAGGTCGATAGTCGTCTCGCTGGGGGACGTCGAGCAGGCCGGCGAGGTCCGCTTTGACGTGCGCTACCGGGCAGGTACTCGCGAGGGGAGCGCCGTCGGGAGCTTCGACTACCGGCCCCGGCAGGGGGCGGTGCAGCTGACGGGCATCGAGCTCTCCTTTAGCGAGAACGGCAACCTACAGATCAGCGGTAACGCCGGCAACACCGGTCGCGCTGAGGTGACCGGCGTCGTCGTCTCGGTCGGCGAGTCCGAGCACGTTGAGCCAGCGTACCCCCAGCGAGACTACTTCATCGGAACCGTCGAGGGCAGCGAGTTTGCCCCGTTCGACCTGACGGCACAGGTGGACGCGGAGAACGCCACTACCGTCCCCGTTGAGGTGAGCTATGTCGTCAACGGCGTCGAGCGGACACGGACCGTCGAGCTGCCCTACGACCGGAGCCTTGAGCCCCCCGAGCGCGAGCGCGGCGTACAGCTCCCCGGCGGGCTGGGTGTCGGCGCGGCGCTGGCGGCACTCGTCGGAGTGCCGGCGGCGGTGCTGCTGTGGCGCTACCGATGACCGCCGACGCCGCGGCCGGTGCGTCAGAGAAGAGGTCGGTCCCCCTGGAGCTGGTCGGGGTCCGCAAGGAGTACGACAGCGCGGGCGGGGTGGTGGAGGCCCTGAAGGGCATCGACTTCGCGGTTCGGGCAGGGGAGTTCATCGCTGTCATCGGGCCCTCAGGGTCGGGCAAGTCGACCCTGCTGAACGTGCTGGGCCTGCTGGACACCCCAACCGACGGCACGGTGCTGCTAAACGGCCATGACGTGACCACGCTGGACGACGAGGCGCTCACTCGGGCCCGCAAGGAGTCCATCGGCTTCGTGTTCCAGGACTTCTACCTGATACCGACGCTCACCGCCACGGAGAACGTGGAGCTACCGACCCTCTTCGACGAGGGTCCGACCGCCAGTGCTCGGGCGGCGGATCTGCTCGGGCGGGTAGGGCTAGCCGACCGGCTGGACCACCGGCCGGACCAGCTCTCTGGCGGCCAGAAACAGCGGGTCGCCATCGCGCGGGCGCTGGTCAACGAGCCAGCGGTCGTTCTGGCCGACGAGCCGACCGGCAACCTCGACCAAGACACTGGCCGGTCGGTGCTCCGGGAGTTCCGGCGGGTGTGTGACACCGGTGTTGGCGTGGTGGCGGTCACCCACGACCCGCTCGTGACGGAGTTCGCCGACCGCACCGTCGAACTCGTCGACGGGGTGCTGACCGACGCCGAGCCCGCGGAGGGGCTGACGGGGCCATGAGCGCCGACCGCGATGGGCCGCTGGCCCGCATCGAACGGCGGTTTCCGGCAGTCCTGATGGCCCGGCGCAATCTCATGCGTAACCGGCTGCGCTCCGTACTGGCGGCGCTTGGCATCGTCATCGGGGTCCTGGCGATCGCGTCCCTGGGCATCTTCGGCAACGTGCTCCAGTTGAGCGCGACGAACGAACTCGGCGGCATCGGCAACCAGGTGATCGTCAGCCCGAACACAGACGCCGGCGCGGAGACGCTGGACAGCCGACAGCTCGCTACCGTCGAGCGGGTCGCCCAGGGCCGTGGCGAGGTGGTCCCGCTGAAGACCGGCGGTGCCGTCGTTCGGGCCACCGGCTCCAGCACGTTCGCACAACTGTACGGCACCGCCGACCCCGGGGCGCTGTTCAGCGCCCGTGCCGGCGAACTGCCCGAGCGCCACCGCCAGGGCGCCATCATCGGCCCGGAGGTCGCCGAGGCGCTGGACGTGGGAGTCGGCTCCAGGATCGAGATCGAGGGCAATAGCTACCGGGTGGTGAGTGTGCTCG
>CAZLOO010000345.1:0-3064 GCA_964561055.1 uncultured Halobacteriales archaeon | reverse complement strand
TGCCGTTGACCTCCTCGCACGGCTGAAGCCGTGGGATTCCACTCGCGGTGGGCATCCGGCTGCTGTCACACCCGGCGGCACATTTCCCCTCGCAACAGAGGGGACTCCGGTGTGCGGGCACCGGGGTGGCCCCATCCGGTGTCTGGCGTATTCGCCCGCCGACTGATAGGATGTGCAGGCCGTATCCACTCCCGGCGTCCGTCGCACCTCAGGACTCCCGAGGCCGCGGGCCGGGCCATCGGTCCGACACACCGCCAGCGGTGGCGGTGTGTCCCAAGCCGGCGGAGGGTCGCTTTTTCGTTGCCCTCGCGGGCCGCGGTGCCGCCCTCCGTTCGGAGGGGACGCTGTAGGAGGCTTTCGGCACTCCGGGCTGATCCCACCCCAACAGCCACGTTTTCGCCGTCTTGCGTGCCGCTCTGTGCGGTTTCCGTAAAAATAACCGCTGGGATGCAGTCGGCCATCGACGGTGGCATGACAGGCTGTGGTGTCGCTCAGACCCACCCCTGAAGGGGTAGGCTTCCGCTTGTTACGTGTCATATCCGCCTGCCACACGCTCGGGACCACCCCTCGCTGGTCGGCCCGCTCCCGGAGCACGGACAGCGAGGCCGCCGAGCGGTCTCGTCGCTGCCGGCCCCGGCGACTATCCACACGAAATCCACGTCGACAACTCGCTTGACCGCAGTATCACGCTGACGATCACCGTGGATCGCGGGGGGACACGGCTCTATCAGCAGTCACACACGGTCGCCGCTCGGACGAACGAGGTGGTCGCGGGACTGACGGTCGAGTCGCTTCCGGAAGACAACGACTCGGTGACTGTTACGGCGACCGATGCCGAGGGTCAGACCGACAGCGTGTCGGTGTCCGTCTCGGGCTGTCTCGGGCAGATCATCTTCTACTACCGTGACCATACCGAGTTGGACGCGACCTACGCCATCTGCTGAGTCGGTCGGCCGGCGACCGACCGAGTTCTGACCCCTCGTGTCGACAACGGGTGCGGCTTCATGAGGCTAATAAAGCCGGCATCACGGCTATCGTGTACGGCGACACTGGACTGCTCCCGCCGATACGCCCCGCGGACGCCATACGACCCGGCCGTACGGTAATATGATCTACCCCCTGAGACAATTTTTATTTCTATCATCTACAGGTAGCACCTATGACCACCTCGGCAACGACGCCGGTCGACTTCGAGCCGTTCCGCGAGACGGCGACGCTACTGTATGACGGCCCGTGGGTCGCCGAGCGGCTCACCGTGGTTGAGGACCTCATCGCCGCCGACGAGGCGGCACTGCTGGACGTGACGCGGAAGATCATCACCCGCGGGGGGAGCTACAGCGCCACGGATACCTTCGAGGCCCTGTACGAACTCGCCCGGCTGAAACAGCGCGCGATGGCCGAACTCGACGCCGTGGACGCGCTGGTCACGCCGACGGTGGGGACGACCTACACCCTCGACGAGGTCGCGGCCGACCCCATCGAGACCAACAGCACGCTGAGCTACTACACGAACGCTATGAACCTGCTCGACATGGCGGGAGTCGCGGTTCCCACGGGCAGCCTCGATTGTGGTATCCCGTTCGGCGTGACCGTCGCCGCCCCCGCCGGGACTGACGCTGTCCTGTCCGGAATCGCCGACGCGTTGCACCGGGCCACCGATCTCCGCCTCGGGGCGACCGGCGAGTCGACAGCCGATCTCGCCGCGCTGATCGAGTAGACCGGTCCGGACGCCCTCCTGGCGATTGGGGCTCGCAACCGGCGCTGATCCGGCCACGTCGCTCGACGTCGGCTTGCCTCAGTTCGGCTCAGGCTCAGTCGGCCTCGACGACGCTAAGCACGCGCTAGATTCGCTCGCCCACAGGATCGTGGTCGTGCTCGGCGGCGGTGGCGATAACATCCCGGAAGGCGGTCATGTGACTGGCGGGACCGTGGACCATCCCCGTCGCGCCCGTCGCGACGATCTCGCCCTCGACGCTGACCGTCTGCCGGCTCACGTCCGGCACGTCGCCGATCGGAACGACCACGCCCGTATCCTCACGTGCCGCCTCGTCCGCCAATTCCAGCACCGCGTCGACCAGTGCCGAGCCGTTCGCGACCCGCTCGGCCAGCCGCCGACTGAGCGCTGCCCGGGTGGCACCGCCCTCGATGTCACCGGCGATCCGATGTGCGTGCTGGTTCACGTTCCCGAGCGTCTCACGGTCCATCTCGGCCCGGGGGTCCGGCCGTGATTCGATCGCCCGGCACTGCTCGACCACGCGCTCGCGGGTCCGCTGCTCCCGACCCGGCTGGTCGCTCAGCCGCGCCCGCTCGGTCATCGTCTTGAGTTCCTGTTCCCGCGCCCGAATGCGCTCCTCTTGAGCCAGCGTCACGCCCGTCAATTCTCTTTGAGTCTTCGCTGCTGCCGACCCCGCGTCCGGGTGATTCGTGTCGACCTTCGCCTGGGACTCCTGCTGGACCGACGCCCGGAGTTCCGGGGTGTCGACGGCCGATTCGTGATTGTGCTCCTGTGCGTCCGAAGCCTTTTGACCGGAGATGCGTTTACTCGTCATTAGTATCACTACCCAGTGGTACCGTCGAAGGCGCTCACGCGCCGCCACCGCGATGTCATAGCATCGCGGTTTCCCGACGACAACGACCGATAGCACCGACTGCGCGCTCTCGCTCGCGCCTTCGCGAGCGCCCGGTAGGGCGCGAGCGAGAGCGCGTCCGCATCCCGGCATCTTCGACTTGCGCGCGGCGACCGGCCCGGGAGCGAGCGGCCAGCGAGATATGCGTGGGGGGTGAGCACCCGCCGGCGCGCAACCCCCCGCGGATACCCGCTGGCGCCAAACCAGATGCCCGGAACGGTGAGTGAGCGCCAGCGAGCGAACCGCACGCCCGGAATGGTCGGTGGCGAGCGAGCGCGAGGGCCGCAGCGACGAGCGCGAGGAGCCACCGCGACACACCAGGAATGAGCCGCCATCGCGCGATTTCACTTCCACTCCGACTGGAACACGCCTATATCCGGGAGTCCAGTAGCCCCGCCTGCGGGCCAGGCGCTCGCCACACGCTCCCCCAACGAGGT
>CAZLOO010000344.1:221-3072 GCA_964561055.1 uncultured Halobacteriales archaeon | reverse complement strand
ACGGCCACGCAGGCGTTCCGGACCACCTCCAGCGTGACGGAATCGACCATGGGCGTCTCTATCACGGCCTATACTAAACGCTTCCCACCGGGTTCGGCAGCGAAAGATTTCCGTTCCCGTCTAACGAACAGGAAGCGGCAATATGTTGCCGCCACAGCGCATCGACGGCGAGTTGATATCGGTGCTGGGTGGGGATACGGGCTCGCTTGGAGGAGCCGACGATGAAGAACGACCGTTCATACCTGCCGAACGAATCCGTGGCTGCGAGGGTGGTATCACAGTTCCGCCCTCATGTCTCCACCATGAGGTTGCCCGCGCTGTCGACGGTCGCGTGCTGGCCAGGGTGAACGACGGTGGTACTCTCGGTCCCCTCTACGAGCGCCGGCCCGTCGAATCTCGTCGACGCGGTCAGATCGGCGCGGCGGTAGACTGACGTGTCATGAGCCTGTCCCTCGAGGATCACCGTCCGCTCCTCGACCGGCGTGGCCGGGCCGCCCTCGGCGGGGGGCGTCAGTTCCGGCGGCTCGACGGCTCCGATCGCCCGGAGACGGACAGCGACCAGTTCAAGAGGCTCGCCAGGCGAGGCGTGCCCATAGCGGCGCTCGTGGAGCGCGTGGAAGTGCTCGGCGACCGCTGCCAGCACGTCCTCGTCCACCTGCTCGTCGGGCACTGGCACCCGAAGGTCGAACGACTGGCCAGCGTACCGTAGGTCCAGCGAGCGCTCGAAGCGACGTTCCTCGGAACTGAATCCCTCGCCCGCGAGCCGCTCGCGGCCCTCCCGCCGGAAGCTGGCCAGCGTCTCGGCTACCGCCCCTGGGTCGATGGAGTCCCACGGCCGCACCATGGTGGTCCCGTAGTCGTACACGGTGTCGCTGATGAGCAGGCCGAGTGCGGACAGCACGCCTGCGGTGGGCGGGACCATCACCTGCGGGATGTCGAGTTCCTTCGCGAGCCGACAGGCGTGGAGCGGGCCAGCACCTCCGTAGGCTACCAGCCCAAACTCTCGGGGGTCGTGGCCCCGCTCGACGGACACCACACGAAGGGCTCGCTCCATATTGGCGTTTGCGATGTCGAGGACGCCCTGTGCAGCGGTCTCGGTGTCCATACCCAGTGGCCCGGCGACAGCCTCCTCTACGCCCTCTCGGACCGCGTCGACCGGCGGGTCGTCGCCGTCGAAGAAGGCGCCGGGATCGATGTGGCCCAGCAGAAGGTGGGCGTCGGTCACCGTCGGCCGAGTGCCACCGCGGCCGTAGCAGATAGGACCGGGGTCGGCGCCCGCTGAGCGCGGCCCCACGCGGAGAGCGCCGCCGGGGTCAACCCACGCTATCGACCCGCCGCCAGCGCCGATAGTGTGGACGTCTACCATCGGCACGGAGACTCGGTAGTCGCCGATAGCCTGCTCCGTCGAGATGGTCGGCTCCCCCTCTTGGACGATGGCGACGTCACAGGAGGTGCCGCCCATGTCGATGGCGACGATGTCCTTGATGCCGGCGGCATCGGCGACGTGGGCCGCGCCTTGGACGCCGGCCGCCGGACCGGAGAGCACGGTGTCCACGGGCCGGTCGCGGGCGGCCGCCGCGGAGATGGTGCCGCCGTTGGACTGCATTATTTTCAGGTCGGTCGGAATCCCCGTATCAGCCAGCCCCGACTCCAGCGCGCCGACGTACCCCTCCATCACCGGCACAAGCGCCGCGTTGACCGCGGTCACGAGGGTGCGTTCGTACTCGCGTATCTCCGGTAGCACCTCACTAGAGAGGCTCACCGGCACATCGAGTTCCTCCCTAAGGATCTTTCCCACACGTTGTTCATGGTCGGGATTCTCGAATGAGAACAGCATCGACACCGCGACACTGTCCACGCCGGCCGCCCGGAGGTCATTCGCGACCGACCGAACGGCGGCCTCGTCCAGGGATTCGAGCTCCCGGCCGCGTTCGTCAAGGCGGCCTTGCACCTCGAAGCGGCGGTCCCGCGGGACGACTGGGTCGGGCTTCTCCGCGTCGAAGTCGTACAGCGACGGACGGGTCTGGCGACCAATCTCCAGAGCGTCCCGGAATCCCTCCGTGGTGACGAGGCCGGCCTCTGCCCAGGTGCGCTCCAGCAGGGCATTCGTCGCGACGGTGGTCCCGTGGGCGAAGAAGCCGACCGTCTCCGGGTCCAGACCGTCCGCGACGGCCGCCTCAAGGCCGTCGAGTACGCCCCGTTCTGGCGCGTCCGGCGTAGAGGGGATTTTGTACGTGCGTACCCTCCCGTCGCGCGAGACCACAACGTCCGTGAACGTCCCCCCGACGTCGACGCCGACCCGGGCCCGCTGGCTCATACGTTCGGCAGGGGCCTGTGGTGTATTAAACGCCGGGACAGCGCGGCGGTCTAGTCGGCGCACGACAGGCGAACTTACAAAACCGCCAGCCCCCTACTCAGGGTATGAGCGATAGTCAGCCGGAACACAGGCGACTCATCATCGCGGGGTCGGGGATAGCGGGGCTCTCTGCGGCTATCTACGCTGCGCGGTCAAACAACGACCCGCTGGTTCTCGAGGGGGACGAGCCTGGGGGGCAGCTTACGCTGACAACGGACGTGGCGAACTATCCGGGATTTCCCGAGGGCATCTCTGGGCCGGACCTCATCAACAATATGAAAGAACAGGCAGAGCGGTTCGGCACGGAGATTGACCACGGCATCGTCGTCGATGTGGACGCCTCCGACCGGCCGTTCCGTGTGGAACTGAAGGACGGCACCGTCTATACGACAGAGGCGTTCATCGCCGCCTCGGGCGCCAGCGCACGCACGCTAGGGGTACCCGGCGAGGACCAGCTGATGGGGTACGGCGTCTCGACGTGTGCGACCTGTGACG
>CAZLOO010000344.1:0-210 GCA_964561055.1 uncultured Halobacteriales archaeon | reverse complement strand
AGGCCACCTTCCTCACGAAGTTCGCCGACACCGTCTACGTCGCTCACCGCAGGGAGGAGTTCCGCGCGGAGGACTACTGGATCGACCGCGTGAACGAGAAGGTCGAGGAAGGCGACATCGAGATCATGCGCAACACGGAGCTGCTGGAGATACACGGCACCTCCGAAGATGGGGTGGATCATGTCACTCTCGCGCGCAACGATGCCGGGT
>CAZLOO010000343.1:0-3075 GCA_964561055.1 uncultured Halobacteriales archaeon | reverse complement strand
CGAGACACACTGGGCACAACCCGCGGCGGCCGAGGAGACAGTCGAGAGCGCACCCGAGGCCGTTCGGACCGACTGTGCCGGTTCCGACACTGGCCAGTAGCGACAGAGCCGACCGGATGGTCGCGGCGTTTGCGGCGGGGACGCCACCGATAATGAGGGCGGTCGTGTCCGGATAACGATCTACCGGTCCGGAGTCATGAATTCTCAGCCGTCCACGTCCCTCGTACCAACAAGACGACTCGAATCAGCCGAGTTGGGATTGGGACGGCGGGTACCAACAGGCAGGGGACGTCCAACGGACGTACACAGAAGCGACCGTCGGTCTACCCTTCGAGTCGAACCCAGTCGTCGTCTCTAAACGGCGATTCGTACTCGATATCGAGTCGCTGATACACCGTTCGAGGGATGCTGATATCCGCCAGATAGAGCGCCTCCGCAGAAGTGACGAGTCCCGTCTTCGGAAGGGCGAGTGTGACCGTACGATCCGGAGCGACTGCGGCTCCCAGCGGCTCGCCCGTCGTGGCGTCGATGCCTGACGGGACATCAAGCGAGACGGTCGGGCCTGACAGTTCGTTCATCCGGTCAATGTACGTATCTGCCGGCGGCCGGACGGTGCCACTGAGTCCGTAGCCGATCAGCGCGTCGACAACGCCCGTCCGTTCGTCGGCGTCCGCAAGCGATTCAACGCCGGAGGTGATCGAGACGCCCATCTCATCGAGAACGCGACACTGGTGGGCCGCCGCGCCGCTCAGCTCCTCGGACGGCCTGTCCAGAACCACCCGAACGGGGACACCCCGATTGGTGAGGTGTCGTGCACAAGCGAGTCCACCACCGCCGTTCCCACCGTTACCGGCGACGATCACCACATCGCTATCACGAACGTCGCGCACGTGCCAAGCGAGCGCGCGCCCCGCATTTTCCATCAGCTGGAGCAGTTGTAACCCGATAACATCAATGGCAACGCGGTCAACGTCTCGCATCTCCTCGGCGGTAACCGCCCTCACCGTCCGACCCGTCGGCGTCCGAAACGAGGTCTGGGACATGCCGTACCCATCGCGGTGCAGGGACAAGTACCTCGCCAGAGCCGTCCTCCGGGATGAGCCCCGTTCTTCCCCGGCTGGGCTGTGGGCAGTCGCGATTCGTCGCTCTACCGTCCCTCGGGTGAGACAGTGATCGATCCGGAGTGGCCGGTGGTTTGCGGGAGGAAGACATCCTCAGTCGGACGCCCCCGTCACACGAGCCGCCGGTGTTCGGGGCAATCGGCTCTAGCGCCAGAGGACATGGAGGCGTGGTTAGCGATGCATACCGTCCCGGGTGTTATTGTGCGCGGGCATGGATAGACTGTATGAACGAGGTCGACTTCCTGGTCATCGGCTCTGGCTCCGGATTAGACGTAGCGAACGCCGCGGTCAATCGCGACCAGTCCGTTGCGGTCATCGAGAAGGGTCCCCTCGGTGGAACGTGTCTCAACCGCGGCTGTATCCCCTCGAAGATGCTGCTGTACCATGCCGACGTGCTGGAGACGGTTGAGAGAGCCGATGCGTTCCACATCGATGCCGAGGTGTGTGACGTCGACTTCACGGAGATTGTTCAAGAGGTCAATGAGGAGGTCAGTGCCGACGCCGACTCGATCCGCCGCGGACTGCGCTCTTCCTCACGACACGATCTCTACGAAGGCGAAGGGCGGTTCGTCGACGACAAAACGGTCGAGGTCGTCGGTGGCCAGGACGACGGGGCTCGAATCCGTGCCGAGACGGTCCTGATCGCCGCCGGGACGCGGCCGTCGGCTCCCGACATCGAAGGGATCGAGACCGTCGGGTATCTGACCAGCACCGAAGCGTTGCAACTAGAAACGCCACCGGACCGTCTCGTCATCGTCGGGGGCGGCTACATCGCCGCCGAACTCGGCCACTTCTTCGGTACGTTCGGAAGCGACGTAACCATCATCGGCCGCCGACCGCACCTACTGCCCGAGGCGGACGAGGAGGTCGCCAACGCCTTCACCAAGCGCTACGCCGACCGGTTCACCGTTCACACCGGGTACGCAGCCACCGCTGTCTCGGAGAGCGACGCCACGGTGACCGTCGAAGCCCACCCCTACGAGTACGGCGCCGACGGCGGGATACAAGAGGAGGAGTCGGTAACCGTGACGGGCGACGAACTGCTCGTGGCTGCCGGACGTACCTCGAACGCCGATACGCTGAATCTCGACGCAACGGGCGTCGAGGTCGACGAACGGGGGTTCATCGAAACCGATGAGTACCTCCGGACTACCGCCAACGGCGTGTGGGCGCTCGGTGACATCGTTGGAGAGTACCTACTAAAACACAGTGCCAACCACGAGGCACAGGCCGTCGCCGCGAATCTCTTCGGTGAGGACCTCCAGCCGGTCGATTACACCGCGATGCCGTTCGCCGTGTTCGCCTCCCCCGAGGTTGCCGGCGTCGGTGCACGCGAACAGGACCTCCGGGAGACCAATCAAGAGTACGCGACCCGGACCTACCAGTACGACCAGACTGCGCGCGGCAGCGCGATGAAGGCCGAAGGACTTGTCAAGGCTATTATCGACCTCGACGGCGGGATTCTCGGCTGTCACATTATAGGGCCCGAAGCGTCCAACCTCGTTCAGGAGGTCGTGGTCGCCATGAAGGCGGGGTCGGGAACGGTCCAGGACATCCGACGGTCGGTCCACATCCATCCGGCGCTGTCCGAAGTCGTCCAGCGGGCGTTCTCCGGACAGTTCTCACGCGGAGGACGTGGTCACACCCACAGCCACGACCATTCGCACTGAGGGACAGCGGCGAACACACGTCCCCGGAACGGCCGCGACGAGCGCGGTCGTTGTAGTCACGTTCAGTAGCGCAGGCCACTCTCCCGATCAGAACCGGCGACACCCACTTCATTCACTGGGTCGGGGGTCGTCATCGGAGCGCTCAGACGGGCACGGCCTGAGTAGCGCCGCCGCACTGCAATCCGCGCCAATCCCGAGACGGTATCACAGCGCACCTGTTATGATGACGGCCTTCCTCACAGACGTTACTGGATTTCACCTCGGTCCCGTCGGCAACCGTCGAC
>CAZLOO010000342.1:0-3085 GCA_964561055.1 uncultured Halobacteriales archaeon | reverse complement strand
GCTTGTCCATCTGCCCGAGGAAGTTCCGGGCGTACGCCGACAGCGACTCGATGTACCGGCGCTGGCCCTCGGCGTACACCGTCTCGAACGCCAGCGAGGACTTCCCGCTGCCGGAGAGCCCGGTGACGACGGTCAGTTCCTCGCGAGGTATGGTCACGTCGATGTCCTTGAGGTTGTGCTCCTCAGCCCCCCGGACCTCGATGGACTCCTTCATTGCAATGTTGGTGGGACGGGCACCGTGAAACCCTGTCGGTCGCGGCACGCCGACAGCGGTTTTCCCCCAGGGTCCGAGACGAAGATATGCGCCGCGCCGCGCTCGCGCTGGTAGCGCTGCTCGCGCTCGCAGGCTGTGGCGCGGCGCCCGCCCCGCAGGGGACGCCGGTCACGCCCGCGGAGGTGCCGGAGGCGCCGTCCACGACCGAAGCCGCGCCCGTCGAACTGGCCCCGGGACTCGGCCCCGACGGGGTGACAAACCCCGTACGACTGGCCGACGCCCACGCCGCGGTGCTCGCCGACCGGTCGTTCACCGTCCATCAGACGACGACGCGGCGCTATCCTAACGGCACCGTCCGATTGCGCTCCGACCGGGTCGTCAGGATGGGCGCCGATCGGCGGCGCTTCCTGGCTGTCTCTACCCGCCAGTCCCGGGCGGAGTACGACTGGCGACTGGAGCAGTACGCCAACGGGAGCCACGTCCTTAGGAAGACCACCGCCGGCGCCCACACCCGCTATTCCGTCCTGCGTGGGCCCGATGGCACCCCGCGTGGACCACTGTCGCTGTTCCCGGAGAACGCCACCAACCGTGGGGGTGTGAGCCGGCTGCTGGGGCTTCTCGACGCACGGATCACCGGGAGCCGTACCGAGGACGGTCGCCGGCTGTACGACCTCTCGGTCGACGGCGACGGTCCGCCGTGGCTGGAGGAGCTCCGGATGACCGCCACAATCGACGAGCGCGGCCTCGTGCGCTCGTACGCGGTGTCCTACGTCGTCACCCGCGATGGGCGCCGAGTTCGGGTCACCGTTGAGTTCAGCGTCACCCGCATCGGCTCGACGACGGTGCCAGAGCCGTCCTGGGTCTAAGGCCCGCTCTCGCTGCGGGCGCCCCAGCCCCCCTCCGGATCGCAACCGGCCCGCTCGACGAACTCGAAGGTTGTGTCGTCGGTCACGTGGGGGTCGCCCTCAATGGACTCGACGGCGAAGGTAACGTGATGCGACCGCCCGCAACAGCCCGTGTCGAGGAACTCCTCGAAGCGCTCGCCCTCCCTGAGGCGATCGTGGCTGCGGCGCAGCCACCCTCGAAAGTGGTGCTGGTCGATCTGGAGCCGTCCCCACCGGCTCAGCGCGGCGGGGTGTGACAGAACGACATGCTCGGCCATACCGGAGCTACGCGCCCGGACGGATGTGTGTTTGGCCCCCGCTACTCCCACTCGGCGACCGTCTCCCGAATGGTGTCGTGGGCGTCGTCCAGCGCTGCCCGCTCGGCATTCGAGAGCTCCCACTCGTGAATGGCGGCGATCCCGTCACCGTCGAGCGTGACCGGGACGCCCAGCGACAGCCCCTCGTAGCCGAACTCCCCCGCGAGCGGCGTGGACAGCCCGACCGGCTCGTCGATCCCGCCCTCGAGAATGGTCAGCGCCAGTTCCGTCACGCCGCGAGCCGTCACCCACCGCGAGGAGGTGTCGGCTCCCCGCCAGCCGATGATGTCGTATGGGATCTGGCGGGCGTAGTCGGTGACGTGCTCGCGCTCCTCGGCGTCGAGTTCGACGGGCTCGCCCTCGACGGTTACCCGGGAGTACAGCGGCACGATGTGCTCGCCGTGTTCGCCGATCACCGGGCAGTAGACGTCCTCGGGTTCGGCGTCCCTGAGCCGGGCGAGTTCGTCGGCGACCCGGGCGGTCTCGGACAGCGCGTAGCCGACGAACCGCTCGCGGCTCCAGCCCGCGGCGCGGTACAGTCGATAGTTCATCCGGTCCATCGGATTCGTCACCGTCACGACCGGGCGCTCCGCGACCTCGGCGAGCCAGCCGCCGACCTCGTCCATGACGGGGATGTTCTCCCGGAGGGCGGCCATCCGGCCGCCCTCCTGAGTGCCGGCACCGCTGGCCGCGACGACGACGAGATCTGCCGACTCGAGGGCGCCCGGCCCCGGATCGGCCGAGCGGACCGTCCCAAGGGTTCTGGAGCCCCCCGCCCGCCCGACGGCGTGGGCCGCGTGGTTGTTCGCGTGTGTGATGTCGATCGCGTCCCCCTGGCAGGCGTCCGCACGGATGTCGACCAGCGTCACGTCGAGGTCCGGTCGTCGCGTCGCCAGCGTGTACGCCGTGGCCGCGCCAATGGTGCCGGCGCCGCCGATCAAAGCTACTTCCATACCCACCAGGTCGGGGACCGCGATTATTGCTTTTGTGCCCTCTTGTGGCTCGAGCCCGCCGTTCCGACACGCAACCCTTAATTGAGGTCTACTACAGTAACGGGTATGCCACCGTATCCCTCGGTCGCAGCGGTCGGCCGTCAGGGGTCTGGCGTGCGATTATGACAGGTCACGATACATCCGACGACGGTATAGACCGGCGAACATTCACGAAGGCGGCCGGCGGGCTGGCGGCGACGGCGGCACTGGCGGGCTGTTCGACCCTCCTGGGTGGCGGCGACGGCGGCGGCGGTGGCGGTGGCGACGGCGGCGGTGGCGCCCCGCAGGTCGGCTCGGAGCCGCTGGAGATCGGGATGCTCACGTTCACTCAGGGGGCGCCCGGGGTGCTTGGCATCCAGATCCAGCGTGGCGCCGAACTCGCCGTCCAGCGCATCAATGATGCCGGCGGCATCGCCGGTCAGCGCGAGGTGAACCTCGATATCGTCGACGAGGGTCAGAGCCCACTCGACAGCTACCGGCAGTTCATCGACGAGGGCAAGGACGCAACGTTTGGCCCGGTCTCTTCGGGCACCCACGAGACCATCGCTCCGGAGGTGGAGTCCTCGGAGGTCGTCAACGTTTCCAGTGCCGGCACGGTGACGACGCTGTACGAGGAGACGGTGCCGGACCCGAAGTACTCCTTCCGGTTCCAGAACTCCGACCTAATGGAGGCAGTCG
>CAZLOO010000341.1:282-3090 GCA_964561055.1 uncultured Halobacteriales archaeon | reverse complement strand
GAAGCGCTTCTGGGCCTCCTTCGAGAGCACGTAGTCCATGAACAGCTTGCACGCGTCCGGGTTGGGTGCGTCCTTCAGCATCCCGAAGCCGTACGGCTGGTTGAGCGCGCCCTTCTCGCCGTCCGGCCCCGTCAGGAGCGTGACCCCCACCTTGTCCTCCGCGATAGAGTCGGCGTTGTACTTCAGGTCCAGCCCCGTGTAGTCGTACTCGACGAAGGTGGTTACCTCCCCCTTCGTGAACTTCTGCTCGACGTTGCCGGCGAAGGTCGCCCCGCCCTCCTTCATCTCCTTGTAGTACTCGACGACCGGGTCGATGTTCTCGAGACTGCCGCCGTACGCGTTGTTGATCGACAGCGCCCCGGCCAGCCCCACGGCCGCCTGCGGGGGCTGGAACTGAATGTTCTGCATGATCTCCTCGCGCTTGAGGTCGTCCCAGGTCTCCGGCGGGTCGATCCCCTGCTCCTCGTAGATATCCTTCCGGTAGGCCACCGCCGTCGTCATCCGCCGGGTGGCGGTCATGTGGCCGTTGTCCGTCTTTAGTTTGTCCGGCACCTTGTCCCAGTTGGCCGGCTTGTACGCCTGGGTGAGCCCCTCGTTCATCGCGATGATGCCGAACGTGTAGCCGCCGTTGTACGCCGAGTGAGTCGGGGAGTTGGCGTTCTTCCGGAGGTCAGCCAGCGCCTCTCCAGAGGAGCGCTGGTCGTCGTTCAGCGCGACGCCGTACTCCTCCTCGAACGCCTCCATCTGGGCGCCCCAGTTCGACCAGCCGGTCTGGACGGCGTACACGAACAGCTTCTCCGGGAACGACGACGCCGAGACGTCCGTCTCGAAGTCCCCGTGACCGACGGTGTACGTGTTTCCACCACCGCCGCCACCGCCGCCGGTACAGCCGGCCGCGCCGGCCGCGAGCGCTGCGCCTGTCGCCCGGACGAACCGCCGTCGCGTCGGGTTCTGCGACATCACCTGAACGACCGGTACGAAGTATATAGAAAATTGCTAATAGGGATACTAATTGAACCACTTACATATTTTTGCCTCTTCCGTCGAATACAGTCCTCCCACCGGATGGTTCTTCCTCGGTAGGGATCCTTCCGGTACGGGTCGGTATGGGGAAATGTTATCAACTATATAGAAATTCGGTTCACAGCGAGCCCTCGCGGGCCGCCGCCTGGACACCCACCTCGGCGACGTTGCCGCCGTACTCCGCGACCCGGGTGATGCTGTCGACGGCGACCCCCAGCCGGTAGGCGTCCTCCCCGCCGGCGTCGTACAGCGCCCGGTCCAGCGCGTCCAGGTCCGCCAGCAGGTCGTCCCGGCCGTCCAGGGCCCGGGCGGCGGTGGCGGCGTCCCCGCCCCCGAGGATGACGCTAGCTGCGTCCTCGACGACCTCGCCGGCCCGGCGGGCGGCGTTCTCGATGGCCCCGCGGCGGTCGGCCGGCGGGGCCGCTTCCCCCGCGATACCCGCCAGCTTCTCGGCGTGATCGGCCACCCGCTCGAGGTTGCGCGCGACGGCGTAGTAGTCGAACAGCGCCGGCCGGGAAGCGCCCATCGCTTGGACCTCCCCGAGATCCGTGAGCGCCCGCTGGAACTGCCGGCGCACCAGCGCGAACAGCCGGTCGGCCTCGTCGTCGCGCTCGCCGACCGCCGCCGCCCGATCCCCATCGCCGGCTGCCAGCGCGCCAGCCGCCTCCCGGTACATCGACAGCGCGACGAACTGCAGCTGGATGGCTGTCTGGCGGACCGACACGTCCTCGGAGTCCAACGGACAGCGCAGAAGGACCTCCCGTTCGGACTCCTCGGCGACGGTCAACCCGGCGTACCGCCTGACCGCCGTCCGCACCGCCCGCCGGGTGGAGGCGTCGAACTCGCCGACCAGCGTCATCTCGTCGAAGCCGGCAACGTACAGCGCCCCTACCGTCCGGGTAGGGTCGCCGTCCACCCGGGCGCGGGCGGCGGTCCGGCCCTCGTGGACATCGCTCACCCGGACGGTGAGCGAGCCGTCGTCGTGGGGCGCCACCAGCAGGCTGGCGCCGGCCTCAACCCCGTGCTCCTCGGCCCACTGCTTGGGGAGTGAGACGGTGTACGTGGAGCCGCCCGCGAGCTGGACCTTGCGGGTCTCCATCGACATCAGTAGATCAGCTCCGGATCCCCCTCGGCGGCGTACAGCGTGCGGGCGGCGACGTTCACCGCGTGGTCGCCGACCCGCTCGATGTCCCGCACCGCCAGCAGTACGGCGGAAGCGTCCGCCACGAGCGTCTCCGTGTCCCCCTGTCCGGCGGTGATCAGCTCCCGGACGACGCTGTCCCCGGCGTGGGCACACATCGCGTCCAGTTCCGTGTCCCGGTCGGCGATGTCGTGGCAGGCCCACGGCTCGCCCGCCGGGTAGGTGTCGATAGCGTCCTCCAGCATCGCCAGCGCCCGGGCGCCCAGGGTCGCGAGGTCCACCTCCGCGAACGGTGCACAGCCGTCCAGTGCACGCTCGGCGAGGTTGCCCGCGAGGTCGGCCACTCGCTCAAGATCAGTGCTGATCTTGAACGCCGCCGCCACCGTCCGGAGGTCGCCCGCCACCGGCTGCTCGAGCGCGAACACGTCGATGCACTTGCGCTCGACCGCGAGGTACTGCTCGTTGACGGGGTCGTCGCCCTCAACCACCTCCCGGGCCAGCGCGGGGTCACAGTCCGCCAGCGCCGTCAGCGCGTCCCGGAGCTGGTCCAGCGCCAGCGCCGCCAGCTCCCCCACGGCGTCGTGCAGCTCCGACAGCCGTCGGTCGAGCCGCGCCCGAGACATCAGCCGAACTTGCCCGTGATG
>CAZLOO010000341.1:0-272 GCA_964561055.1 uncultured Halobacteriales archaeon | reverse complement strand
CACCGGACGGGATGGTGCCACTTCGTGACCTCGAACCAGAAGATACCATTCACGTGCAGCCCTTCGAGGGGATCGAACACGAGGACCCCGACGAGTTCACTGTCGTCTCCGAGGACGCGTTCGCCGACGCGAATCCGCAACTAGTTCGGGTCCTCGAAGATCGTCCGGGTGTCGTCGAACTCCACCAGCTCGCCCCCCGTCAGGAACACCGCGGTCTTGTCGGAGATGCGGGCGGCCTGCTGCATGTTGTGGGTGACGATGACGACGGTGTA
>CAZLOO010000340.1:0-3124 GCA_964561055.1 uncultured Halobacteriales archaeon | reverse complement strand
CGGCGACGAACACCGTCCCGGCATTGAATCCCTGCTGCTCGCAGTTGCCGAACGTGTTCCGCATCGCCTCGGTGAGGTCGACCTCCGGTACCCAGTCGGTGAGCAGCCGCGAAAGAGGGACGATTATGGCGTTCAACGCTCGGAGTGGCCACCGCTGGAACGGGCGGGCATCGAGCACGACCAGGCGCCCGCCAGGCCGGAGCAGGTTGTGGGCCGCCTCGACGGCGGCCGCGGGGTCGGGCACAGCGCTGAGCGACATCGCGGCGTAGGCGGCGTCGAAGGATGCGTCCGCGAGCGGCGGGCGCCGGGCATCCCCCCGCACGACGGTGACGTTCTCCCACCCGGCCTCGTGGGCGCGCTCCCGGGCGGCCTGGACCATCCCGGCGCTTGCGTCGAGTCCGACCACCCGGCCCTCCGGCCCGACCCCCTCCCGCAGCCGGCCGAAGCCCCGGCCGGCACCACAGCCCAGTTCCACGACCGCCTCGCCGGGCGCCGGCGCGAGGGTGTCGACGGCGCGCCGGCGGATGGAGCGCTCGCGCCCGAAGAATGCGACCGCATACAGGAGGTCCATCGCCCGCGGGTGGCGGCTCCACCAGTCGTATACGTCCCCGCTACTGCCCATCGTCGCCTCTGGCCGGCGCGGGATAATCAGGGTTCGGGTCGTCTCCTACGCATCCAGGGCGTCCGCCAGCTCATGGAGCGTGCTCACCGTCAGGTCCGGATCGGCGCCAAACGGCTCCCAGGGAGTGTTCTTCCGGTCGACCCACACTCCCTGCATTCCGGCATGGCGGGCGCCGAGCACGTCGAACCAGCCGGCGGTGGCATGGACGATGCGGTCGATGGGGGTGCCGGTGCGGGCGGCCGCGTGGCGGTAGAGCTCTGCGGCTGGCTTGAACGTCCGCACCTCGTCGGCACTCACCGTGTCCAGTATCAGATCACCGATACCGGCGTGCTCGACCATCGAAGTCAGCATCTCAGGGTTCCCGTTCGAGACGACGTAGCAGTCGTATCCGGCCTCCCGGAGCCGCTCGATGGCATCGCGGACGTCGTCGAACACGTCCAGTTCGTGGTACACCGCCAGTATCGCGTCGCGCTCCTCCGTCGAGACGTCCACCCCGTGTGCGTCCAGCGCGTACTGAAGAGCGTTGCGGTTCATTTCGTAGAACGGCTGGTAGGCGTCCACTTGATTGGAAACGAACGTGTACGCCAGCGACCGGGAGCGCCACAGCCGGGACACCGGCTCGGGATCGTCGACACGGTCGGCCAAGGCCTGCTCAGCGGCGTCCACGTCCACCAGGGTGCTGTAGGAGTCGAACGTCACCGTCCTGACGCGGTCGGTATCGATAGTCATCCCCCGGCGATTGGGTGGACGGGCTCTTAGTTCTACAGGCGGAGCAGGCCGAGTGTCTCGGGGCTTGACCTCGAGGCGGTTCACGGCGGGTGGTAACCGTTAATCCCCGAGCGCGCCTGGCTCTCTCATGGAACTCGTCTCCATCGCTGCCGTCGCCGAGAACGGGATCATCGGCGATGACGGAGAGCTCCCCTGGCCGAGTATCCCCGCCGACAAGCGCCAGTATCGCCAGCGGGTGGCCGGTCACCCGGTCGTGTTGGGTCGGCGCACCTTCGAGTCGATGCTGGATGACCTCCCCGGGTCGGCACAGATCGTCCTGAGCCGTACGGAGCGCGACTACGACGTCCCGACTGCCCACCGCGCTGGCAGCGTCGCGGAGGCGATCGAGGTCGCCGCGTCACTTGAGACCGACCGAGCGTACGTGCTCGGCGGCGCCGCAATCTACGAGCTGTTTCAGCCCCACGTCGACCGGCTGGTACTGAGCCGCGTTCCCGGGGAGTACGAGGGTGACGCCCGATTCCCCGACATCGACCCCGGTGAGTGGAACCTCGTCGAGGAGACTCCCGAGGATGGGTTCACGCTAGAGGTGTGGGAGCGCCGCGCGAACAGTCAGTCCGGGTAATTGCCCGCCCACGGCCGACGGCGCTCGACAGCGGCGCCCGCCGCGAGCACGTCCCCGTCGGCGAAGCGAGGGGCGGCGACCTGCATTCCCACGGGAAGGCCATTGACCGTTCCGGCGGGGACGGAGGCGGCAGGCTGGCCGGTGAAGTTGAACGGCTGTGTGAGCAGCCAGCCGCGGTAGCGCTCGATCTCGGTGCCGTCGACGACCGTCGGCTCCTCGCCGTGGGGGAATGGGGTGACCCCCGCAGTGGCACTCACCACGAGATCGTAGTCGACGAACAGGTCCGCCAGCCCGTCGAATACCCGCGTCCGGACACGGTCGGCGGCCTTGTACTCGCGAGCGGTAGGCGTGTCGGCGTCCATCACCAGGTCGACGATGTACGGGCGGAGCCGCTCGCGATCCGTCCCCCGCGGGTCGAAGCCGAGCGTCTCCAGTTCGTCGAACAGCGCTGCCCAGCGTACCGTCGCCATCGTGTAATAAGCGTCGAGGATCTCGTCGTGGGAGTGCCCGAGATCCGGGTCGGCACGCTCGACATCGGCGCCGGCACGCTCCAGCGCGCCGGCCGCCTCCTCGACGACGTCCTGCACCGCCCCCTCGACGGGGTAGGTACCGAGGGTCGAGGAGAGGGCAACTCGCATCCCCCCAATGGAGCGGTCGACGGCCGCCCGGTAGTTCTCGACCGCGGGCACGGAGAACGGGTCACGGGGGTGAGTGCCGGCCATCGCATCCAGCGCGACAGCGGCGTCCTCCACCGACCTGGCGAGCGGCCCCTGGTGGGAGAAGGGGGTATGCGAGGCGAACCCGTCCGGGCGGCCGACGTTCGGCACGAGCCCGTAGGTGGGTTTGAGGCCGAAGACGCCACAGAACGCCGCCGGAAGGCGGATGGAGCCGCCGGCATCCGAGCCGGGAGCTAGCGGCACCAGTCGGTCGCCCAGCGCCGCCGCCGCACCACCGGAGGAACCACCGGATATCCGCTCGGGATCGAAGGGAGTGCCGGTCGGGCCGGCGACCCGGTTGTCCGTCGTCGTCCCGAGGCCGAACTCCGGGGTGTTGGTCTTGCCGACGACGATAGCGCCGGCAGCCTCCAGGCGCTCGACGAACGGGGCGTCCGCCTCCGCCACGCGGTCCTCGAACAGCAGCGACCCGGAGGT
>CAZLOO010000339.1:0-3127 GCA_964561055.1 uncultured Halobacteriales archaeon | reverse complement strand
ACCACGAACAGCTGAACCTGGATCCGGACTACGTCGGCCTGGACGGCTCGCCGACCATCGTGGAGTCGGTCGACCCAATCCCGAAGGCGCCCGCCGAGCGGGAGGCGACGGTCGTTGACCCGGAAGACCCCGAGTCGATGGGGGAGCTGTTCGAGGAGCTGCGACCCCACGGGGTTGCGACCGCTACGGGGGCGGGTGACTGACGATGCCGGACATCGACCCCGCTGAGCACGACATTGCGGAGCTGGGCCCGATCCTGAAGGACGTGGAAGACCCCGAGGAGCTCCAGGCCATCCTCAAGGCCGAGCGTGAGGGCCAGGACCGTGACCCCGTAGTAACCCTGATTGAGAGCCGTATCGACGCCGTGAGTGAGACCGACGACGGGGACCCCGGAGACATCGACCCGGCCGAGCACTCCCCGGCCGACCTGGGCAATCTGGTGCGGGATATCGAAGACCCCGAGCGCCTGGAGGCGCTGCTGGAGGCCGAGAAGGACGGCGAGGACCGCTCCAGCGTGAAGACCGTCATCGAGAACCGCATCGAGGCGGTCCGGGGCGGCGACCGAGAGGACAGCGAGGTACAGAGCCCCGAGGAGCGCCACCCGGAGCTGGACCACCCGACCGCCAACAAGCGCCACGTCCGGGCGCTGGAGAACGGCGTCTACCGGGACATGTGGGTGTACTGTGAGACCCAGCACAGGGAGCTGATCGACGTGTCGAAGGAGATGCTCGGCAAGGCCCGGGAGCTGATGAACGGCTACAACGAGCGCTACGATGCCGACGAGCGGGTGGTGGCGGTGCTGATCGGCAACGGCGTCAGCGACCTCGCGGGGGAGTGCATCGCACTCGGCGCGGACGTCGTCGTCTATCAGGAGGACGAGCGGCTAGAGCGATTCCGGCACACCCCCTACACGGAGGTGTTCTGTGACATGGCCCGCGGAGCCGGCCACCCGTACGGCCGGGAGGACCGTTCCGAGGAGGAATGGCGCGATTACGACGAGCCACGCTATACTCTCTTCCCGGCGACGAACAACGGCCGCGACTTGTCGGCGATGGTCCAGGCGGAACTGGACTCCGGACTGGCCAGCGACTGCTCGGACCTGTACATCGAAGCGGCGGATATCTCAAACCCGGCCAAGACCGGCGAGCCCGGCACCACCCGCACCTTCCAGCGGGTGCTGCATATGAAGCGGCCGGACTTCTCTGGGTTCGAGTACTCCACTATCCTCTGTCTGGATACGCCGGCCAGGGAATTCCATCCCCAGGGTGCGTCGGTCATCCCTGGAAGCTTCGAGCCGCCGGAACCGGACCCGGGGCGCGAGGTCCTGGTCGTTGAGCACGACACTCCCATCGACGATGACTGGCTCCAAGTTGAGGTAACCGACTACGACCGCCTGGAAGGTGGCATCGACCTCTCCGGCCACGACGTGGTGGTTGCGATGGGCCGAGGGATCGGGTCGGACCCGACTCGTGGGATAGAGCTGGGACTGGAGCTAGTCGACGCCTTCGACGACGCCGTCCTGGGGCTCTCGCGTGGGGTAATCACCGCCTCCTATGAGTTCGACGGCCACGTCGAGGGGTATGTCGCCGAGGAGCGCCAGATCGGCGAGTCCGGTCAGGTTGTCGAGCCGGAGCTGTATCTCGCCTGTGGCATCTCGGGAGCCGTCCAGCACAAGGTCGGGATGGACGAATCCGACACGGTGGTCGCGATCAACACCGATCCCGAAGCGGACATCCGTGAGTTCTCGGACTACTTCGTGGAGGGGGACCTGTTCGAGGTGGTTCCAGCGCTGATCGACTCCTTGGAAAGCGGGGAGCTCCGGCTCGGAGAAGCGGTCGCGGCCGACGGGGGTGAGCGGTGATGACCGGGTACGAACATTACGAGGCGGTCGTCGTCGGCGCCGGACCGGGCGGGGCGGCCGCCGCGGCGCGGCTCGCTGAGGCCGGTGTAGAGACGCTGGTCGTTGAGCGGGGCGTCGAAGCCGGCGCGAAGAACGTCTCCGGTGGGGTCATTTACGCTGAGGAGTCGGCGCCCTATACCATCGACGACCTGTTCGAGGGGTTCCGGGAGGAGGCCACCGAGCGGCCCGTTACCGCGAATTACGTCCACAACATCGCCGGCGACCGCGTCCGGACCTTCGACATCACCGACCTTCACGAGCACGACACGGAATGGGCCGACGCCGTCCTCCGCCGACGGATGGACTCCTGGCTGGCCGATCGCGTCCACGAGACGACCAGCGAGACGGGTGGCGGTCTACTCACCGGCGTTCGCGCCGACGGCCTGCTGTGGGAGGACGCTGACGGCGAGGTGATCGACCCCGGCCACGAGGGCGACGAGCGCGGCGCCCGGATCGCTGGCGTCAGCTTCGAGGAGATCGAGCCGGTGACCGCGGATATCGTGGTTGCCGCCGACGGCGTCAACTCCGAACTAGCCCGCGATGGGGCCTGATGGACTGGGAGGAGCCCGAAGAGTGGTTCCAAGGGGTGAAGGTCGTCGCGGAGATGCCCGCGGACGTCATCGAGGAGCGCTTCGATATCGGCCCGGACGAGGGGGAGGCCCACCTGTTCTCGGGGGATCTGTACGAGGGTGTCCGGGGCGGCGGGTTCCTCTACACCAACCGAGAGTCGCTGTCGATCGGCAACGTGTTCCACCTCGACAGCATCGTGGAGGAGGCGGTCGAGGTATCGGAGCTGGTCGACGCGCTGCTTACCCATCCCCTGCTGGGCCGCTGGCTCGACGAGGGGTACACGGAAGCGGAGTACTCCGCGAAGCTGGTGCCGGACTCCAAGAAGGCTGCCCTCGCCGAGCCGTACCGGGGCCAGTTGCTGGTTGTCGGGGACGCGGCCGGGCAGATGCAGGCGCAGGGACCGATCATTAAAGGGATGAACCACGCCGTCACCGCCGGGGCGCTGGCCGCCGAGGCGTATCTGGAAACCCGACGGCTCTCCCCGGGAGCGGCCGGCGAGCGCTACGCCAAGAAGCTCCGCAACACCGGAACGATGGGGAAGCTCCGGCCGCGCTCCTACCGCCTGACCCGGTCGGTCGCCGAGCGCGAGGACGTCACCCGGTTGGTCGACACGGTGGTCGACTCCGCCGTCGGGCGGCTGGGGATGCGGGCGCTGTC
>CAZLOO010000338.1:0-3181 GCA_964561055.1 uncultured Halobacteriales archaeon | reverse complement strand
TCGAGAGCGAACTCGACGACCTCAATCCTACAGACGCAGTCCGGCCGGCATTTGAACGTCGTCGTCCCGGGAAAGTGGGGCCCCGAACGGTAACCGCGGGCCGGGGGATACTGGCGAGCGGCTTAGCTCCGACTGGTGATATCGACGCTGAGCGTCTGGAACTGGATACGCTCCTCGGGGAGGTACAATGTCTCGGTGGCGAAGCCGTAGTCGTGGTCGGCTGACTCGGCCTCCCAGACGAGGTAGCCAAAGGCCCCCTCGACGGTCTGTTGGCGGCGTATAAGCCCCGCTTCCCCGCTGGCGAAATCGGCCAGCAGGTCACCGTACAGCCGCTCGATGCCGTCGCCGCTAAACGTTCCCATGTTCGAGACCATCGTCGCCTCATCGGCATAATCGGTCATCAGCCCCGGGAGATCCCCCGCGGCGAAACTCCGCCAATGGTGCTCAACGACGCCCTCAGCAGTTAACATTAGTCACCACCATTGGTAACTTGTAGCAAGCCACGACGGATAATGGTTGCCCGGCCCCCTACGGTGCCGATTGAGCCGTCACTCCAAGAGGATCCCGACGGGGTTTATATGATGCCCGTACTGCCGGTCGCTCGACGAGCACGGGTGTGATGCCATTCTATTCCGTCTCTCCGCGGAGATGTGAGAAATGGATTGCTCCACCTGTCTTGAGGAGCGGGTTCCGGATATGCCCCTCCGTGAGTGCGGTGGTACTCGGATTCGCGAGCGGCGATCGCTTCGGCTGACACAGCCCGTCTCGGCGGACATTACCGGGTGTACGCGCTGGAAAGTTCGCTCTCGGTCACACTTGGGCGGCGACCTGTGAGGCTGGCCACGCGAAAGCGTCCCTGAACCGCCGAGGAAACGCGCACCCCTACTATCCCCATCGGGGAAACCCACGGCTTCAGCCGTGGGAGGAGGTCAAGATACCAGTCGCGGGGCGCCACCATCTGCGACATGTTCGGACCCCCTCAACCGGCCGTGCGTGTTGAAAAGCCGCGTTTGATCCTTCCAGAGGTACTTGCCCCGCCACGCACGACGCTCTCGTGATGATGAGCCCACGCGTCCTCGCACTCATCGGCTGTGCGCTCGTCGTACTGGCCGGCTGTACGGCCTCACCGGTCAGCCCCGGGGGAGACAGCCCGTCGAGTCCCGGTCAGACCACGCTGACGAACGGCGACGTGGCCTTCGAGTCGTACGTCTTCGATCATGCCGATGCGGGCAGCCCCGCGATAGAGGGTGGGATCGCATACCCGCTCGATGAGCCGTCCACCACGCGATTCTACGTGACCGTCGTCGACTCCCCATCGGCGGCCGACCGGTTCAATCACTCCGTTCTCGACCCGGAGGCGAGCGCGTTCGTCCGGAACACGAACTTCGAGGAGAGTGCACTCATGGTCATCCAGACCTTCCCGGCCTCCTCGGCTCCGGACTACCGTGTCGAATCGGTTCGACGGACGGACGACGGACTCGGCGTCCGCATCAACGACTCCAGTGAGGGCGGGACCGCTGACATCACCGTCGAGACGGTCCTGCTCAGGGTCCCTGGCGAGACGCCCTCGACAGTCACCATCACGACCGAAGAGGGGCAGACCTTCGATACGACGACCGGTATCGTGACCGTGACGCCCGGGTCGACGCCCACGCCCGATGCCGGGATCGACCGTCCGTATGCGGCCGACGACCCAGCGGAAAACGTCGACATCCCCCGCCGCCTCCAGGTGAGAAACGACGACACCGATACGAATGGCTACCACGTCCGCGTCGTCTATCACGACCGGCCGGACTGCCGAACGGAGACACCGGCCTGTGGCGAGCCGGCCCGGAAGGTCGAGATCTTCGAACGCCGCGGGAAGCTCCCGGCCGGCGCGACCCTCACGGTTACCGAACTCGCGGTCCGTGAGGGGACGTATACGATCACCGCCAGTGCTGAGGTCTCCGCCGGAAACGGCTCCCGGGTGACCGTCACCGACTCACTGGAGTGGACGCTCGAGGAGTCCAGCAGGCACCTCCTCGTGGACATCGATGACGAAGCTGTCTCGGTCGAGGAAGTCGACGCGAGAGCTTTTCAAAGTAGTGTCCAGTGATGGAAATCGGCCGTGAGTCGAATCAGACACGTCCGAGGGCCCAGCGACCGACTCGGGGATCGCCGGCGAGCTCATCCTGGCGGGCTGGATATCGCGCCCGGGAATCTATTGAGTTCCCCCAACCAGCGGTTGTGTGCCCCCGTTCCTGGACTAACAGACGCCGATAAGTAGGACGCGTGGGGGGTCCGAACCAAATTTTGTTAGAACCTATTACACAAATATTTTAATATCTCCGCGGTAGATAATATTACCGGATATCACTGCCGGTTGGTTCCCCTCAGTCGAGAGGGGAGCGGTTCCGGCCGAAAGGAGGGACGATCCATGAGGAGTGACAACCATTCCGACAGTCGAACAGTCAGCCAGCTGGGTTGTGTACCGGCGGAGGAGAGCGGATGAAGCGAAGAAGATTCATCAGGACGGCGGGAGTTACGGCCAGTGTCGCAGGATTAGGTACGGCCTCGGCACAGAGTGGGCTGCCGGAGCGTCGGGAGATACGAACACTCGTGCGCAACGACCCGGAGAACATCCGGCAGACCTGGGCAGAAGGAATACGGAAGCTCAAGAACCTCCCTGACGACGATTCTCGCAACTGGGATAATCAGGTCCGTATCCACGGTAATCTAAAGCGATTCATCAACTGTGAGCACGGCAACTGGCTGTTTCTCGCCTGGCACCGGGCGTATCTCCACTACCACGAAGAGATCATCCGGGAAGTGACCGGCAACGAGGCCTTCGCCCTTCCGTATTGGAACTGGCTCGACAACCTCGACTTTCCAGCGATCTTTCAGCGCGAGCCGTTCACCAACCCGAGCCGGACGCCGAACTCCGGGATCGACGGGACCATCGCCGGGCGCGATCAGGTGACGCCCTCGCTCGACGACCCCAACTTTCTCCGTGCCATCGGCGGGTGGGCACAGACCCCCGATCGAGGGAGAGAAGACGTCCTTGCTGGCGCGGGACATTTCGAATCCCCGGCACACGATTACGTCCATATCCGAGTTGGAGGGCATATGGCCACCGGACTATCGCCAAACGATCCGTCGTTCTGGGCCCATCACAGCATGATGGACCGGCTCTGGTGGGAGT
>CAZLOO010000337.1:0-3191 GCA_964561055.1 uncultured Halobacteriales archaeon | reverse complement strand
GACGCGCCCGTCAGCGGCGGCGTCCAGGGTGCCGAGGCCGGGACGCTGGCGATCATGGCTGGGGGCGACCCCGCGGACGTGGAGGCGGCCTGGCCGATCTTCGAGGTCCTGGGAGAGGACGCCTTCCACGTCGGGGAGCGCGGCGCCGGCCAGACCGCGAAGCTCTGCCTGCAGGTGCTGGTGGGCGCGGAGATCGTCTCCATCTGCGAGGCGTTCGCGGTCGGCGCGGAGGCGGGGCTGGAGCTCGACACCCTGTACGACGTGCTCACCGCGAGCATCGGCACCTCGGGCATCCTCGAGGCCAAGGGCCACCGCGTCGTCGAGGGGGACTACGAGCCGGCCGCCAACATCGACCTCCAGCACAAGGACATGCAGCTCGTGATGGACGCCGCCGAGCGGTTCGACCTGCCGCTCTACGCCACGGCCGCGGTCACCCAGACGTTCGTCCGGGCCCGCCGGGAGGGGCTAGGCGAGCTCGACCAGTTCGCGCTGTTCGAGCTGTTCGACCGCGACGGGCAGGGCGACTGAGGGTCACAACCCCAACAGCTCGCGGGGATTGTCCCGGGTCATCACCCGCAGGTCCCCGTCGCTCACCCCGTGGTCGCGCAGCGTCACCAGGTACTCCCGCATCGCCTCGGCCGGCGGCGGGTGGCTGCCGGCAGCGTAGTCCGTGACGAGCACCGTGTTCTCGGGGCCGACCGCCTCGATCGCCTCGGCGTAGCGCGCCGGCGGGACGGCGCCGCCGGTCGGCTGGAGCTTCGCCCAGGACTGCTCCATGTACGCGCCGGCCTCGACCATCTCGACCTGCTGCTCGATGGTGGCCTCCTTCGTGATGGCCAGCGGATGGTCGACGACGACTTTCTCCACGCCGGCGGCCGCGGCCTCCTCGACCAGCGCCATCGAGGCCTCGGCCGAGGCGTGGCCGGTGTCGAAGATCGCGCCCGCGTCGGCGATCAGCTCCAGCACCTCCCGCAGCTCGGGGAACAGCCCCGCCCGGAGCTCGCCGCCCTCCATGTACTCCCAGAACGGGCCGTGGTGTCGCTCCATCGTCGCCATGGCGTCCTCGCCGAGGTACCCCCGCGGGTGCGAGAGCTGGGCGTCCCAGAACGACTGGGTCATCAGCGGCATCCACACCTTCACGGCGCCGTCCCGGAGCTGGCCCGCGACGACCTGCGGGTCGATACCGCCGGCCGAGCGCTCCATGATATGGCCCCCGAACACGCGGAAGTCCTCGAGGAGCTGGTCGAGCAGCTCCGCGAGCATCGGTGTCGGGTTGAAGTGTGGCTTGAAGAGGACGCCCGCCATCCCCGCGTCCGCCATTCCTCGCGCGGTCTCCAGCGCCATCGGGACCGAGAAACCGTCGTCCAGCGGGTGAACGTGCATGTCGATGGCGTCCTCGACGAGCTCCATCCCGGGTTGGGGCATGATGAGGCCGGTCAGGGGGTCGGCACATAACTGTTCGGTCGGGTGTCCACCCTCCGGCTCTGTCGTTGCCACTGGGCTCGATCTCTCGGTCGTTCGGGACGAGGAGAGCGATTCACAGTGTCGGGGCGCCGGGCCGACTCCGCTGGCCGCCGTAGCTAGCACCCTATCCAGCCAGCGCCCCAGCGACCCGGCGGCCGCGTCGCCGGTAGGTGGGCGTCGAGCCTCCGCGGCACGACGGAACTGCCCTGATGGAGCAGGTCAGTCACCCCGGGCGGCGAGCTCCCGGGTTCCGACGCGACGTAACACGCGGCGGAACGGCGGGAGTGTCGTCGCTGGTGGTTCCTCAGGGGGCACCCACCGGGCGTCGATCACTCCCTCCCGCCAAACTGGCATCGGGCGGGTCGTCAACCGGCCGGCGAAAACGACGTACATCGTTGTCAGCCCGGGGTCGCTCGTGTGTCGGTACCTGCAGGTCGTCAAGGGTCGCTGGAGTGTGACCCGGCAGTGCAACTCCTCGGCGACCTCCCGCCGGAGACAGTCTGCCGGGCACTCTCCGGTGGTAATGCCCCCGCCGGGTAGCGTCCAGAACGTCGACCCGTCGGCGCGGCGCTCCTTGACCAGCAGGACCCTCTCATCGGCCCACAGCAGCGCTTTGGCGCCGAGCCTGACCTGTGGTGTCGGGGCGACCGATCCGGGCAGCTCCCACCGTCTGGTGGCGGAAGGCTCGTCCCACCGGCCGTGTTTGTAACTCCCTATCATCCGGAGGAACCTCTCCCACCTGTTGACGGTTAATTACTCGGCAGTTAACGAGTTGCACCCCGGATTTAACGACCGGTTTGGTCGAGCCGGACCCGGCTCGTCGGCTGAGGGCTGGTGGGCCGTCTCCCCGTAGTGAACACCGGTACCGTAGAAGCTATAAGACTGCGACGGACTCGCCGGGAGTCCCGCGAGCGCAGCGAGCGGGACGTCGGCGAGGGAACGAGGCGAGGCGAATGGACTCGCCGGGATTTGAACCCGGGGCCTCTCCCATGCCAAGGGAGTGATCTACCACTGATCTACGAGCCCGCACCCGGAAGTACCGCGCTCCGTCACTTAACCCCATCGAACGGGCGTCGCGTGAACGTGGAAGACTTACGTCACGGGCCGTCGAACCCGCGGACAGCGAATGACTGACGGTGCGGAATCAACGCGGGATGCGGCGTTCGGGGCGCTCCGGAGCAACTGGTACCGCCCGGGCTGGTGGGCGAACAGCGCCCTCCCGTGGGCGGTCACCCGCACCCGGAGTTGCCTCGAGGAGGAGTACGCCACCCTCCAGCGCCGCCGGGGGATCGACATCCCCGGAGCGGAGTGGGACACGCTGGTCGTCGTGGACGCCTGCCGGTGGGACACGTTCCGGGCGGCCAACACCCTCGACGGCCACCTCCGGCGGGTGCGCTCGCGCGGGTCGGCTACCAGCGAGTGGCTGCGGGAGAACTTCTACGGCCGCACTTGCCACGACACCGTCTACGTCACTGCCAACCCGATGCACCGGGCCGGGGAGTGGGTCGCCCCGCCCGGGGTCGACGCCGGCATGGACGTCCTCGACGGCGTTTTTTACGACGTCGTAGAGCTGTGGCACGATCCCCATGAGGAACTGCGCACCACCCGCCCGGAAACGGTCGCCGACGCCGCTCTAAAGGCCGCGGAGGAGTACCCCAGTAAGCGCTTATTAGTGCACTTCATGCAGCCCCACTACCCGTTCATCGGAGAGTTCGCCCGGGGGAACG
>CAZLOO010000336.1:0-3197 GCA_964561055.1 uncultured Halobacteriales archaeon | reverse complement strand
CCCGTTCGTCTGGATTAACGTCGGCGTCTGGGCGATGTGGCGCGTCCGCCCCCCCGAGGCCGGCCCCCGGGCCCGCCGGGCGGCGGGGGCGACCGCCGTCGCCTACTTCCTCGTGCTGGCGTACGCCACCGGCCTGGTGGCGCTCTACCCCGCCGTCCACGAGCACCTGACCCCGTTCGCGCTGTCCGGCGCCACCACCGCGTCGCTGCTCCCGGGGGTCGGCTGGCTCGCCGTCCCGCTGCACGCCGGCGCGGCCACCTCCGGGCTGAGCGTGACGCTCGCCTCCCCCGGCTGGGGCCCCCGGGTCGCGTACGTCCTCCCGGGCGTGGGCCACGCCTACTTCGTCCCGTACCGGGTGATCGGCTACCTGGCGCTGTCGTACCTGGTGTACGTCAACGCGCTGGCGGCCGCCCGGGCGGCGCTGTCCGGCGTCGTCGGGCTGGGGGCGTGTCTCAGCTGTACCTTCCCCGTCGTCGGCTCGCTCGCCGCGGGAGTAGTGGGCTGGTCCTCCGCGCTGGCGACGGTCGTGTACGCCTACTCGGTGGACCTCTCGACGGCGGTGTTCCTGCTCGCCGTGGGGCTGTTGCTGTGGCGGCCGGGCGGGGGGGTGTCGTGAGACACCGCCGCGTCGTTGCCGGGCTGGCCGCCCTCCTCGGCGCGTCCGCCCTCGCCGCGCCCGCGAGCGCCCACGCCGGATCGCTCGCGCTGGACTCCCCGGCGGTGTCGATCCCGGCGTGGCTGTTCTTCGGCACCGGCGGCGGCGTCGTCGCCGCCTCCTTCCTGCTGACGAGCCTGCTCACCGACCGGGCGCTGCTGCGCTCGATCCACCGGCGGGCCGGCGGGCTCCCCTCCGGACCGGCGCTGCTCGCCGGCGGGCGCCGGGTCGCGGGGGTCGCCGGCGTGATCGGGCTGGTGGCGGTGGTGCTGAGCGGGCTGTTCGGCCCGCCGGACCCGGTGGCGAACCTCGCGGTGTTGCTCGTCTGGGCGGGCTGGTGGGCCGGCTACACGATGTCCGTCTACCTGCTGGGCAACTCCTGGCCCGCGCTGGACCCCTGGCGGACCGTCGCCCGCTGGCTGCCGAGCCGCGACCGGCACTACCCCGACCGGCTGGGCGTCTGGCCAGCGGTCGCCGGGCTGCTGGGGCTGGTGTGGGTGGAGGTCGTCAGCCCCGTCGCGGAGTCTCCCCGGCTGCTCGCGGCCGTCGTGCTCGCGTACACCGCCGTCACGCTGGCGGGGGCGTGGCTGTACGGCGACGCCTGGTTTCGGCGCGTCGACCCGATAGCAGCGCTGTTCCGCTGGTACGGCCGGATGGCGCCCGTCCAACGGACCGACGACGGCCTCCAGCTCCGGCTCCCCGGCTCGGCGCTAGCCGAGCGCCGGGCACGCGGCCCGGACGAGGTGGCGTTCGTCGTCGGCCTGGTGTGGGTGACCAGCTTCGACGGCCTCGTCTCGACGCCCGCCTGGCGGGCGCTCGCCGCACCCGTCGTCGCGGCCGGCGTCCCCGGGCCGGCGGTGTACCTCCTCGCGCTGGTCGCCGGCTTCGGCGCGTTCCTGGGCGTGTACCGCGGCGCCGCCCGGCTGGTGCGGGCCACCGCCGACACGTACGTCGCCGCCGGCGCCATCGCCGAGCGGTTCGCCCCGTCGCTGGTGCCCATCGCCGCCGGCTACCACCTGGCGCACTTCTCGGGGTACTTCCTCACGCTGTCGCCAGCGCTGGCGGCCGCGCTCGCGGGACCGCTCGGCGGGCCGCCCCGGGTCGCGGTTCTCCCGGGCTGGTTCGGCGGGGTCGGCCTGGCGCTGGTCGTGCTCGGCCACCTGCTGGCGGTGTGGGTGGCCCACGCCGTCGCCTTCGAGACGTTCACCGGCCGGCTCCAGCCGCTGCGCAGCCAGTACCCGTTCGTCGTTGTGATGGTCGGCTACACGGTCACCAGCGCCTGGCTGCTGGCACAGCCCTACAGCGCCCCGCCGTTCCTCTGACCATGACCGGGGACAACGCCACCACGACCGGGGAGACCGACGAGGAGCCGCCGCTGCTGGCGGCCGGCGTCGAAGTGGCGGTGCCGCCCGGCGAGCAGCCCGGGGCGCGGTGTCCGTACTGCGACCGGCCGTTCACAGCCGAGCGGCTCCGGGCGCTCCACGTCGGCGAACGCCACCCCGGGGCGGCGACGGCCGCCGAGCGCGAGGCGTTCGAGGCCGCCTACGACGCCGAGTCCGACGAGCTGTTCGTCTACCACCTGAAGGTGATCGCCGGCATCGTCGTGCTGGTGTTCACCATCGCGTACACGTTCGCCTTCGTGCTGATGTGAGGGAGGGGCCAGACCGCGGCCGGTCCGGCGGTCGGGTCAGGTGATGGAGTACGCCGCCGCGGCGGTCAGCGCCAGTGCGGCGAGCAGCCCCGTCACCAGCAGGTAGCTGAGTGACCGCGGCTCGAACTTCAGATGCTGGTACCAGCCCGCGACCAGCACCGCCTTCACGAACGACAGCACGATGATGGCGCCGAACGCCAGCCAGTAGGCGCTCTCCAGCAGCCCGGCGAACTCGACGGCGACCTGCGCCGTCGCGAACGCGAACAGTGCGACGTAGATCCAGACGTACGTTTTCCATGTTACCATTGGGATCACCTACAGGATGTAGAACAGCGGGAACAGGAACAGCCAGACGATGTCCACGAAGTGCCAGTACAGGCCGAACAGCTCGATCGGCTCGTCGTCGTCGAGGTACGCCCCGTTCCAGGCGCGGTAGATCATCCAGCCGGCGATCACCAGCCCGATGATCACGTGGAGGCCGTGCAGCCCCGTGGTGAGGTAGAACGTGGACGTCTCGATGCTGGTCGACAGCCACTCCCCCTCGTGGAACAGCTCGAGCCACTCGATGCCCTTGTTGATCAGGAAGCCCACGCCCAGCAGGAACGTCGCGGCGAGGCTGCCGATCACCCCCTTCCGGGAGCCCCGTTCGGCGAACACCAGCGCCAGCACCACCGCGAAGGAGCTGGTGAGCAGCAGGTAAGTGTTGATCAGCCCCGGGAGGGAGTTGTGCGGGACGATATGCCACTCGCTCCAGCCGGCCGCCACCCTGACGAACAGGTACGAGCCGATGAACGCCCCGAACAGCACCACGTCCGAGGCGAGGAACACCCACACGCCGGTTTTCGTGTTGGGGATGCCGGTGAACGGCCAGGACTCCCCGAACGGGCCGGA
>CAZLOO010000335.1:1257-3219 GCA_964561055.1 uncultured Halobacteriales archaeon | reverse complement strand
CCGAGAGCCGGTCGTGATGGATCTGTCGGCCCACCCGCTCGAGGATCTCGCGGCGTTCCTCGCGTTCCTGCTTGAGGAAGTTGCGTACGTTCGAAACCGTCGAGGATTCGATCGGCGGGGTGCGAACCACCTCCGGCGTCCAGCCCACCTGTTTGGTGATCTCCCGCAGCGTCGAGCCGTGGCGACCGATCACCATCCCCGGCTTTTGGGCCTCGATCACCACCTCACCGGTGTCAGCGTGGAAGTCCAAGTCGGTCACCCCGGCCTCCTCCGGTATCACCCCGAGGATCTGCTCACGGGCCATCTCCGGCCTGGAGAGAACGTCCGGGTCCGGTCGGACGGTGATGCGCTTGCGGAGCTTCCCCGCCAGTTGGCGGATCAGGTCGCCGTTGCGGGCGAACTCCTTGGGATCACGGGTATACACCACTAGCTCCGGCCCCTCATAGGTGACATCGGAGATGGAGATGTCGTTTGGAACCTCCCGTGCGATCTCTGCTTTCAGGTCGTCAAGTTGCTTCTCTACCGTACTCATGACTCGCAGGAAGCGGGGTTCCGGACCGTGAACACACCGATAGGACGGGGACTGAAACGCGGTCGTGCCCCAGAACGGTCCGGAGAACCCGCGTTAGGCGCTGCTATACCACGGTCCCTATAAAACCCTTCGGCATGGCCTCGCAAGAGCTCCCGGCGAACGCTTATTCGCGGGCCGGTCCCAGCCGGCGTATGACAGCCGACGCCGGGCTCCGGCTCACGCCCGAACGCGTCCGTGAGGAACACGAGTTCGTCCGCGAGCGGCCGATAGCAGCGCTGATAACGGAGGTCCGCGAGCGCCTCGGCAGGGCGTTCGACACCACGGTCCCCGGGGTAACGCCCGCCCAGTACCGCGCGGAGGTGGATACGGTGTTCGCGGACGGCGACCGAGCGGTGAACGTCGCGGCGCTGGTCGTCGTGCTGCGACGGCTGGACGTGGAGGGAGACTACCCCGGGTTCGTCGTCGACGAGCTGCTGGGGCGGCGACTGGCGGCGACAATCGCCGGCGGCCAGCCGCTGGCGACGCTGGCGGGCGCCACGTTCCACTTCGCCGATATCCATGTCCATGGCGACGGCCCGGCGGGGCTGGACGACCTAGACGCAGCGCTGGCGGCCGGCTTCCAGACCCGGCTGCCGGGCTGGGAGTGGACCGAACGCGACAGCCCGTTCGCCGTCGACCGGGACCCCTAGCGACCACGGCTCGAACCGCGGCTATACCGGGCGTCGACTGGAGCAGTCACACCGATCTGGCCGTCGGACCGGTGTTCGAGTACTGCCCACGGCGCGTGGACTCCCACGGCCTCAGCCCTGAGAGGAGGTCGACGCCTGCGCCAACCGGCTGGAGGTCATGCCGAGCATACGCGAGGCCGAACGCCTTGAGGGCGAGAAGGTCGACAAGCGGCCCTGGCTCGTCTCCGGGATGGCCGACGTCCCGCCGGAAGCGACGATAGAGGTCGTCGATTTCAAGCCTGAGGCGCTGGTCGTCAGGGAAGTTATCTGTGCGGCCGTGGGCCACCGCCCGCGAACGATTCACCCCGGCAACTGGTGGCACGCGAGTGTCGTTCGCGGCGGAGTACGAACTCCCGGTGCCGGTATTCACTTGGATGGCCGAGTTGCTGGTCGTTCAGTACAACGAGCGAGAGCCCGGACGATCCTGAAGAACGTCCCGACCCGCCTCGCAGCCTGACCGGCATGCCCGGCCGCATCGGAACCGAATCGGGTATGGGCGGCCGCCCGGAACTGCCCGCATGGACCGTCGTTCGTCGTTCGCCGCCGGGGTGCGGGCGGTGCTCCCGGCGACGACCGGCCTCGTCCCGTTCGGGCTGATCGTCGGGGCGGCCACCGTCGCCGCCGGTCTCACCACCGTCGACGCGCTGGGGTTCTCCGTGGTGGTGTTCGCCGGCGCCTCGCAGCTGGCGGCCATCGACCTGC
>CAZLOO010000335.1:0-1157 GCA_964561055.1 uncultured Halobacteriales archaeon | reverse complement strand
GGGTTCTCCGTGGTGGTGTTCGCCGGCGCCTCGCAGCTGGCGGCCATCGACCTGCTGACCGACGGGGCGGCACTGCCGGTGATTGTGGTGACGATGCTAGTTATCAACCTCCGGATGGTGATGTACAGTGCCTCGCTAGCGTCGTACTTCGAGGACCTGCCGCTGGTGACCCGGCTACCGGTCGCCTACCTGCTCACCGACTACGCCTACGGGCTGTCAGTCACTCGCTACGAGAGCGAAGGCGGTGTCGCCCGACTGTGGTATTACCTCGGTGCGGCGCTGCCCATCTGGGTCGTCTGGCAGGCCGCCACCGTGGCCGGCGCGCTGGCCGGCGCGCGGGTCCCCGATACGATTCCGCTCGAGTTCATCGTCCCGCTTGTGTTCATCGCGCTGTTGATGCCAGCGATCGATGGCCGTCCCAGCGCCGGCGCCGCGGCGGTCGGCGGCGGGGTGGCGCTGGCGGCGGCGACGCTGCCGTTCAACCTCGGGCTGATGGTCGGCGCCGTCGCCGGCATCCTAGCCGGGGTCGCCGTCGACAGGAGGGGTCCGGTCGGTGGCTGATCCGGTTGCCGTCTGGACGATCATCGCTATCGGCGGGGTTGGAACCTATCTGCTGCGGCTGTCCTTTCTCGCGCTGTTCGAGCGGATCGGCTCGGTCCCGCCGCGCGTGGAGTACACTCTCCGGTTCGTGCCGGCGGCCGTGCTGGCGGCACTGGTTGCCCCGGCAGTGGTGTTTGCCGACGGCGGCGGCAGCGCCATCGCCCCGGCGCAGTTGCTGGCCGGGGCGGTTGCGGCTGTCGTCGCCTACCGGACCGAGAGCATCGTCGCCACCATCGTCGTCGGACTGGGCGTGCTGGTGGTGTTCCAGGCGGTCTCCCCGTTCTGACCGGGCGACCCGGTCAGACCCGACCGGCCCCGGGAGCGGCGGGGACGCCGGTTTTATGCCAGTTCGGCGCGACCCGCCGGTATGCACGGGCGACAGCGCCGGCGCCGGGACCCTCGAGTCGCCCGTCCGCTGGTCCCGCCGGGTGGCCCGTAGGCCACCCACATCTCCTCACTCGCCGGAGACTGGACCGCGCACGAACGACAACGTCAACGACATCATGAGCGACACACAGGAGACCGAAAGCGAGCAGGAACTCGGCATCACCGAGAGC
>CAZLOO010000334.1:0-3231 GCA_964561055.1 uncultured Halobacteriales archaeon | reverse complement strand
CCCGCGTACTACCGGGGGGCGGACGTGTTCGCCTGCTCGGCGTGGATGTCCTACGGGCTGGCGCCGCTGGAGGCGTACGCGCTCGGGACGCCGGTCGCGCTGTCGACGGACACCTACTGCCGAGAGCTGCTGGCCGGCGAGCCGGGGACGGCCGTCGCCGACCCGGAGCCGAGGGCCTGGGCGGACTGTCTCGGAGGGTTGCTGGACGGCACTGCGGCTCCCCGCTCGGGGGTGGTGCCGACGTGGGAAGCGTTCTGCGCAGAGAAGGAACGACACCTCCGCGAGCGGGGACTGCTCTAGACCTGCTGGACCTGCCAGGTGAACAGTGACTCGGCGGCGTAGTTGATAAGAAACGCCACAAGAATACCGGTGACGTTCGCTGCCAAATACCACACCCCGAGGAGGTCGTGAAGCACGAACAGGACGCCCAGCGCGACGAGCACGCCGCCAGCCCGAACGAGGTTGGACTTCAGGTAGCGCCGCAGCACCGCGCCGGCCGAGCGGTCGCGGGGCTCGAAGGTGAATCGCTCGTTGAGCGCGAACATCACCGCGATGGCGGCGGCGGCCGCGAACGGCTTGGCCAGCGTCGCCCCGGCACCGGTGGTCTCCACCAGCGCGAACAGAGTCGCGTTGTCGACAACCAGGCCGACGCCGCCGACGCCCCCAAAGGCGACGAACCGTCGGGGATCGGTGACGGCTCCGAGATACCGATTGACAGCGCCCGCCAGCCCGTTCTCGTCCGTCGCCGGCGCCCCGGCTGTAGTGCCGCCGTCACCCCGCGGCTCGTCACCGTCGGTCACGCTCCCTCCTGCAGGCCCCGCGTCCGTGTTCGGGGTCGAGTGGTCGTCACGACGCGCTCGACGGTTCCCATCGCCAACGGCTTTGGCGAACAGCAGTAAAGCCCTTGTCCATCTTGCCGGCTCAGGAGCCGTCACCCAGCACCGTTACATTCATACCGGCCGCCCGGAGCCTGTCGGCATCCACAACGGCCCGGGCGTCCACCAGATGGCGGGCCTCCATCCCCTCGAACGCATCCGGTCCGAGCTGGGCGTACTCGTCGTGGTCTGTGAGCACCACCGCGCAGTCTGCGCCCTCGAGCGCTGCCTCCAGGGTTGTCAGCTCCTCGTCGAACGTCTCGGCGTGGGGGTCGTGAACTCGCACCTCGTAGCCATCGTTGCGCGCCCGCCGGATGAACCGCCGGGCGGGCGTCTCGCGGGTGTCGCCGACGTTGCCCTTGTAGGCGACACCGAGTACCGCCACCTGCGGGTTTGGGCCGTCCGGTACCGCCTGCCGGACGAGCCTGAGCACATGGTCCGGCATCGAGTTGTTGACGTCACGCGCCAGCGGAATCAGCCGCGCGCTTCCCGTCGTCTCGGTGAGAAACCACGGGTCGACGGTGATACAGTGGCCCCCCACGCCGGGTCCGGGGTTCAGTACGTCCACCCGGGGATGTCGATTCGCGAGGGCGATCACCTCGTGGACATCGATACCGGCGTCCTCGGCGAGTTTGGCGAACTCATTGGCCAGTGCGATATTGACGTCTCGGTAGGTGTTCTCTGTCAGCTTCACGAACTCCGCAGTGGTCGGCCCGGTCCGGGCGATGTCCCCCTCCACGAACGACCGGTACAGCGCCTCCACACGGTCGCCGGTCGCTGGGTCGGAGGCGCCGACGACGCGGTCATTGCCGACCATCTCCTCGACGGTGCGTCCGGGGATGGCCCGCTCGGGGCAGTAGGCGTAGCGGGGCTTCGCGACGGCCTCTGAGAGGATCCTTTCTACGAGCCGTTCGCAGCTGCCCGGTGGGACGGTCGACTCGAGGACGACGATATCGTTCGGCCGGAGCACGCCGGCGACGCTCTCGACGGCCGCCCGGACGTGCCCGAGATCCGCGACGCCGGTCGCGCGGTCCAGTGGCGTCGGCACCGCCAGCACGTGGACGTTCGCCGGTTCTAGCTCCGTCGTCGCGCGGAACCGCTCGGCGGGGAACAGCTCCTCCATCCCGGGCTCCTCGAAGGGTAGTTTCCCATCGCGGAGCCGCTCGACCCGGTCCGGGTCGGTGTCGACGCCGACGACGTCGTGCTCGCGGGCGAACAGGAGCGCCGTCGGCAGGCCGATGGTCCCCAGCCCCACCACGGAGACGTCTGGCGTGTCCGTCATACCGGCATCTTTGTCGGGCGGGGTATCTGTCTGTTGGCTCCCGCTCGGGCTCTGTCAGTAACCCGCCCCGGTCGGACTGTAGTCCAGTACGCCGACCTCTGCAAGGGTGAGCGCGTCCGGCTGGAATGCCCCTCGGGGAGGGTAGTAGCCGGTCGGCTCCAGAACTGCACGGACGACCGCCTGTTGCTCGGCTCGGACCGCCATCGCCGCCCCGACGGACGTCGGCCCGTGAGACTCGCAGTAGACGCCTGCTATCTCCCAGCTGTGGTCCTCGTAGCAGGACAATGCGACTGTAACGCGGTCTCCAGGACCGAGTGGCTCCCCACAGCGGCGGCACTCCACGGTCGCGTTCCCGAAGTCCTGGCTGACCGCGAGGCTTTCGACCACGAGGCCTGTGAACCGCCGGACGAGGGCTTGTTCCATGGTGTCGTGCTCCGTCAGGGCTACGCCTTCGGACGATATATACCGGCGGGGTGGCCGCTACTGCCGCTCACGGAACTGTTCGGCGGCAGTCTCGCAGGTGACGAACTCAACGCCCGGCTTCGAGCGCATATGCTCGAACAACGCCTCCAGGCGCATCAGTCGATGGGCCTGGCCGATTACCTGCGGATGCAGGGTGAGCACGTAGGTCCCGTTGTCCAGGCGGTCGTACATCCAGTCGAACTGGTCCTGCCACCGCTGAAAGACCGAGTCCTCATCGACGTACGCCATCATATGTGGGTTTGCCCACGTGAACGTGAACGGCGGCCAGTCGTCGCGCTGCCAGTGGATCGGGAGCTCTACGAGGTCGGTCGGCTCGCCCCGGTCGTAGGGGTCGTCCGCGGGCGCCGACCAGCCGCGGTGGACATAGTAGGGATTGAAGTCCGACGCCATCTGGCTTGAGTCCCAGTCGAACCCGAGCTCCAGGAGGATCTCCAGGGTGTGGTTCGAGAACTCCCAGGCCGTCGAGGAGTAGCCAGTCGGCTTCCGCCCGGTGAGATCGTAGATGGCCTCAATGCCTCGCTCGAAGTCCGCCTTCTCGGCCTCGTAGTCGTCCTGTCCGGCGTAGCGCTGGTGGGTCCAGCCGTGGTGCTC
>CAZLOO010000333.1:0-3256 GCA_964561055.1 uncultured Halobacteriales archaeon | reverse complement strand
CAGGGGGTCCTCAGCATCGCGGGCGACCGGGTCGACCCGCTCGCCGCTGTTGTCCTCCAGCAGGTCCGCCATCATCATGTAGTCGTCGCTCACCGGGTGCTGTGGCTCGTCGTGGCGGGTCCAGCAGAGCACCTCCGGGTGGTGGTCCTCCTCGGCGAGTTCCGCGACCGCCTGGTCGGTCTTGTCGACGTGGTCGAGCAGTTCCCCGCGGCGGTAGTAGCCGTCAATGGTGACGATGTGATCGGACGAGGCATCCCTGGCGCGCTCGGCGAGCGCGCTGGCGGAGAACCCCGCGAACACCACCGAGTGCGGCGCACCGATGCGGGCGCACGCCAGCATCGTGATCGGCAGCGCCGGCACCATCGGTAGGTGAACGGTGACGACGTCGTCCTCCTCGACGCCCGCGGCCCGCAGTGCGGCGGCGGTCTCGTTGACCCGGCGGTAGAGGTCCTGATAGCTGATGTTACGCTGTTCGCCGTCCTCCCCCTCCCAAAGGAGGGCGATCTGGTTCTTCCGCTCGTCGAGATGGCGGTCGATACAATTGTACGAGGCGTTCAGTTCACCGCCGACGAACCACTCGTAGAACGGCGGGTCGGAGGCGTCCAGCACCTCGTCCCAGTGCTCGAACCAGTCGAGCATCTCGGCGTACTCCTCGAACCCGTCAGGGAAATCGCCGAACCGGTCGTACACGTCCGGATCGGAGACGTTTGCCTGACCGACGAACTTCGCCGGCGGCCGGAAGTACTCCTGCTCCCGGAGGCGCGCCTCCAGTTCGACGTCCTCGCTTTCGCTCATGATACTGACACCGTTCGAGGTGTTCTCTCGCGGGGGTATATACGTGTCGGAGGTTCAACCGCGTGAACACGTAGACGGGAGGCACCCTGCTGGCGACTCCCAGCAGGGAGTCGATCCCGTCAGCGCGAGCGCGATTTAGGTGTTTCAGAAGGAGTGGACGGCGACGGCCACGGCCATCGCCGGCCAAACCCGGAGGGCCGCGGCGCCAAGACCCCTGTCGGCAGCGCCGTATACTGCGAGACCGACAATGGTCCCGGTGACCAAATGCAAGAGGCCGGGATACAGCGTCAGCAGGCACGCCTCCGGCCCTGGCACCGGCCAGCGGGAACAGCACGCTCACGTTCTTCAACGCCGCTTCAGTGAGGCCCACGGTCGACCCTCCGAGGACGGCCTACTGGAGCCGGCGGTCCCGCAAGCGGTCCAGGCGGTGTCCGCTATCGGCCCCACACCCTACCGCGGGGAGGAGTTTCGATATGGACGGCTCTTGAACGGTTGCAACGCGACCGGCGTCACAGGCCAGCGTCTCCGCCACGGACGCCGATGGGCCGGCGAGAACGAGTCCGAACAGCGCGGCACTGTTGAGCGTCCCCATGAGGGGGTCCTCCGAGGAACGGGACGATCTACCGGGAGCGCGAGGCGACGCGCGGGCGGTTCGTACCGGCGGTTCCCGGGGCCGCACTGAACCCCTGGCGACGTTACCGACGTCGTAGGACAGGACGGAGGTCGCCACGACGGCGGAACAGCCGGCGGACGAACCGCTCAATACGGCCGGGGTCGCTCGAAGGGGCCGGCATACCGGGTAGGTAGTTCGGAAGCTGTGCTGGCGTGTCGCTGTCGGTTCGTACCATTGTGTTTTTACGTCGGTGCCGGAGTATTTTAAGAATTTCGAATATAGGTTGTCGATTCCATAAATTGAGTTATTCATTGTGAAACATACCCACGGAGAATAGGGACACCGGAAGGCTTTCACACCCGCCAGCCTCTGATTCCGGCATGACCGACGGGTCGAGCCCGCGGGTGAGGGACTACATGACCCGCGACGTGGCGACAGTCAGCCCCGACGAGACTGTCGAGGCCGTGAAGCGCCGCATCGCTGGGGCGGACGGCCACACCGGATTTCCTGTCTGTGATGGCCGGCAGGTACTCGGGTTCGTCAGCGCGGTGGATCTGCTCACCACGGCCGACGCTGATCCCATCTTCAAGGTGATGAACGAGGATCTCGTCGTCGCCCACCCGGAGATGGACATCACCGACGCCGCCAGGGTGATCCTCAGGTCGGGCATCCAGCGGCTCCCGGTGGTGGACGACGCCGGCCATCTGGTCGGCATCATCTCCAACGCGGACGTCATCCGCTCACAGATAGAGCGCGCCACCCCCGAGAAGGTCCACAAACTGAGCGAGACCCTCCAGAACATTCACGGGGTGGACATCCACGAGGAGCGCCGCACCGTGCGGTTGTCGGCGCTCACCCCCACTCAGTCGAAGGTGTACACGGATGAACTGGAGGGGCGCACCTACGAACTGGAGAACGGGCTGGCCGAGCCGCTGGTCGTCATCGACAACCCCGGCTCGGACCTGCTGCTTGCGGACGGCCACCACCGAGTGAAGGCGGCCCACCGGCTCGGTATCGAGGAGATGGATGCCTACATCATCGTGCTGGATGAGCCGGTAACCCTGGGGATGGCCGAGACCGCCCGGCGGGGTGACCTCGAGACCGTCGAGGACATCAAAGAGGTGGACTACGCCCATCACCCGCTGATTGAGACGACGAAACGGCTGCAAGAGGAGCCGTGAGCCTGCAACAACCGGCGGGTTAGCGGGGCTTGGTCGAACCGTGAGTAACGTTCTCGCGTACCGACGAGCCTGCAAACCAACACCGGAGCCGAGACGGCCAGCACCGCCCTCGCCGTCGAGGGGGTCGAGATGATATACGGCTCCGATACGGACGCGGTACGGCCGGATGATGGCGTCTCGTTGAAGCTGGAGGTCAACTCCGTCATCGGCCTGCTCGCCCAAGCGGGGCTGGTAAGACTGCCCTGATGAAGTGCGCGCTCGGCCTGCTCGTTCCGATGTCTGGAACGGTTCGCCTCAGCGCTTGACCTCCTCCCACGGCGTCAGCCGTGGGATTCCACTCGCGGTGGGCATCCCGCTGCTGCCACACCCGGTGGCAACGTTCCCCTCGCAACAGAGGGTACTCCGGTTCGCGGGCACCGGGTTGGCCCCATCCGGGGGGTTGGCGTGTTCGCCCGCCGACTGATGGGATGGGCGGGCCGTATCCACTCCCGGCGACCGTAGTCCCCAATTGCTCACTGGGCCGGGGGCCGGGCCATCGACCCGACACACCGCCACCGCTGGCGGTGTGTCCCACGCCGACGCAGGGGTGCTTTTTGCTTGCCCTCGCGGGCTGCGGTGCCGCCCTCCGTTCGGAGGGAACGCTGTGGGAGGCTTTCGGCACTCCGGG
>CAZLOO010000332.1:0-3257 GCA_964561055.1 uncultured Halobacteriales archaeon | reverse complement strand
CTTCTATCTTCTACTGAGCCTTCTCAAGATAGGGACTCGACGGGGTACCGATAGTCCGGACGAACACCTTCGCACTTAGATACCCCAGGGCGGCTGCCACGAGAAGTAGAACCGGGTAGACTGTGACGACCTCTACCCAAGTGATATCGACGGACCGCACGAGTACGAATCGTCCTGTTGCGACAGCCATCCAGACGCTATATATAAAGTACGTCACCGACAGGGAAATCCCGCTTGCAATAAAGCTCCACGTTGATCTCTGGAATTCAGTCAGCTCTGGGTTGAGGTTGGCGAAGTAGATCATCGTCTCGACGCTGATGAATCCCGGCACTAGGCAGAGAACAGTATAGATGGCGTTAACCGCGAGATCGGGGAAAGCCATAGGCTCAGAGTTTGACAGCGTTTCTGTGCCGCCCGTTGTAGGCGTGATTCTGGTTGATGTGACCTCTTTTCGATGGCTGAAGGTTCTGGTTTGTCGGAACCATAGGTAAGACAATACGCTATGCAGTGTTACCAATTACTACACAGAGTTGATACGATAGGCCGTGCGGTACGTGCGGGAGGGTTTCTTCTCCACACCACTGACACCCTCCTTGAAGAGATGGGCATTGGCCGTGTGATTCTATGAGTTGTCCCTGGCTCCCGGGCTCGCAGATAGGTACTTCCCGGCGCTACACGCGAGTACCCAACACGATGTCATCCCACGCCGCGCTCGCCAGGTTGGTGAACTTAGGACGACTCCGGGCAATGTACCTTGCTGGTCGTCACGACACGGGACAGTTCCCTCCTCCCACCGAACCTGATCCCGACCTCATAAATATCGTCGATGAACCCTATGAGTCTCTCAATAGAGCGAGGAGCCAACTCGACCGTCTGAAGGGACTGTTGCGCCGCCGGAACGATCGGCGGGCGATCTTCCTGACGATATACACCGCTATGACTCGAGCAGTGCAACACAACATCGAGAGAGGACAGTTCGCTGACCCCGAGTGGATGCGGAGGTATACACTCAGGTTCGCGAACTACTATCGGGACGCCTTCTTTGCATTCGAGCAGGGCCGTACCGGATCCGTTCCGAAACCGTGGCGCGCTGCTTTCGGTACCGCGATAGCTGGAGACGGTCTCGTCGTACAGGACGCTTTTTTGGGAATCAACGCCCACGTCAACTACGATCTCGCGCTAACGATCCGCGATGTCGGTATCGATCCGAACAGAGGCGTGAAGCGCGACGATCATCGAGTTATCAACAATATTCTGGCACGGCTCGTCGACGCACAGCAGAAGGCACTTGCTGAACTCTATGCAGCAGGTATCGACGACGTGGACATGGCCCTGGGCCGCTTCGACGAGGCCATCTCGTTGTTCACGCTGGAGGAAGCCCGGGCGCAAGCTTGGCGCGTCGGCGTGGTGTTAGTCGACCTCGACTCGCGACTTATTACCGCCTACGCACGGTGGGTACTTCGAACAACCGCCGAGGGTGGTGCGGTGTTCATACTCGCACCGACACTCCCTTCGGACGTGATGAGAGTGCTGAACAGGGTGGAGCAAGGCCAGTTCGATCTCGAACACGCGGTCGACCTGCTCGATCGACGGCTCAAAGCTGTCGATGTTGAGCGATAGATGAGTACCATCTCCGGAGAGGCGTCGGCGACAGGAGCGAGCGACACCGCGCATCAGCGCGCTCCCGCGAGGCGTTTCGCGGCCGCCTTACTGGCGGCGACGAGCGGACCGTCGCGACAAGGGAATCCATGATGCGGTTCTCCAGTGGCTACAGCGATCAAGATGAGAGCCTCATGGCGACTCCGTCCCCGACCTCGGCAATAGCCGTCCCGACGACGGTGGTACGGGAATTCGACTCGGTTTCGTGCGAACGCGTGGTTCCGTGGCCGCCGAGGGCCTTCAGAGAGGGGACCAGAGACACGACGTCCTTTGCAACGGTCGGAAACGGAATAATCGAGGCGACCATGAACCGTCGCAGCGACGGGAGGTCGTAAACCCACGTGCTGACCGCCTTCGCGCGCTGTCGGCGCCGGTCGACCACGTCGAGCCACAGCGAGAGCCGGTCCAGCGAGCCGTCCTCGTCGTATACCTCACGGTGGATGTCCGTGAGCTCGGCGCGAATCTCCAAGAGCAGCTCCTCTTTGGCTTCCTTAAGTGCGTCATGAAGGAGTAATAGCGGAGTCGCGATGTGGAGCAGGCCGATGAGTACGAGCGCCGCGACGAGGAACACTGCGGCGGAGCCGCTGATTCCGGCCCGCATCCATAGGACCACGAGCGAGACGCCGAGGAACCATGCTGTCGCGGGGAGCATGCTGAACCGCACGAGCGGCTCCAACTGTCGGGCAGCTGTGTAGACGTTCCGGAACGGCAGTTCCGCAACCCTTCGAAGCATGCGCACGTGCTGGACGAACCCGCGGACGCTCGTGACTAGCGCTGGAATCAGTACGGCCCCGAACAGCGCATAGTTCGCGATGCGTGCGAGCGTATAGTCACCGAGGCGGTCCTGAATACCGGCCCGGAAGACCATCTCTATGAGACCGCCACTCCATGTCGGCTGGAAATAAAACAGTACCACCAACAACGCGAGATAGAGGACGAACAGCGGCACGCTGTAGCCGAACGTGACACGGCCGTCGTAGAAGTCGCCAGCTGGTTCCCGATTACGTACCGGTAAGTCGCATCGACAACGTCGAAGGCGGGGGCGACCCGGTTCCACACGTCGACGAGAACCGAATCGATCCACCCGAGCCAGACGAGAATCCAAAACGTCGCTCCCGCGCCGACGTAGGGGTACAGTTTGTCGAGGTAGGAACCGGCACCCAGACGTGCGATGGCAAATCCGATCACGAAGACTCCGAGAGCCACCAGCAGCGACACGAGCCCCAGCGTTCGGTAATCGGACGAGGGGAACACACGACTAATCCAGTGAACGTACGCGTCGTCGTCCAATGGTCCGTCCATAGCTGCTCACCGCTCAGGCCGCGTCCCGTCCCGTTTGGTATCATGACATATGATTGCCAAATGAAACAAGCGCGTATGTGAAATTTCCGGTGAGTAACGTACAATTCGGCGGCCATAGCGAGTATCCGTCCGTTCCGGAGCGTCGAATCACTGTGGCCGGGCAAGCGTCTTTATCGGTCTCATCGATCGTTACAGGCCGCGAACGGACTCTATCCTGCAGACTGCCCCCGGAAACCGGTAGTGCGCCGAATTCGCGTATTGAGGGCTCTGATGGTATGAAAGCCTGCTAAGTCCCC
>CAZLOO010000331.1:0-3271 GCA_964561055.1 uncultured Halobacteriales archaeon | reverse complement strand
TCAGGTCGTCGTTGCGGACGATGCCGACCGCGGCCGCGATCTTGAACGCCTCCGCGGGAATGAACGCCGCCGCGCCGGCGAAGAACGCCTCGACAAGCCCCATCCCGAGGACGACGACGAAACCGGCGATTCCCATCGCGTAGATGATAGCAGTGCCGACGACCATCGCGCCCACCAGCCGGACCAGCCCCGCGTCTTGGGGATCGCCGAGGGTGAGACCCCCGTGGACGATCGCGCCGACGGCGGCCGCCGCCACCGGGTACGACCAGAGGTAGCCCGCGGTGGCCCCCGCGAGCGCGCCGACACCGGCCGACCCGCCCTGGAACACCGGTGCGCCGACCGCTCCTGCGGCGAGATAGAGGATCAGCGACGCCCCTCCCCACACCGGGCCGAGGAAGATACCTGCGAGGAAGACTCCCAACACCTGCAGGGTAACCGGCGCCGGCGAGAAGGGGTTCGGAAAGCTCACGTAAGCGAACGCGCCGACCAGCGCCGCGAACAGCGCAGCCCGGCCGAGGTTGCCCACCACCTCTTGCCCGACGAGTTCAACGTCCTCGGTCTCCGCGCTCATCGCCACCACCCGAGACCGCTCGCTCGTGTCATGTATCCGGTATGGTCTGGCCGGGAGGTTGAGCGCTTCGGTCCTCGACGGGTGCGAGCGTGACCCGCGGATGGCTGCTCGCTGCGTTGCCCGGCGGAGAGCGTGACGCCCTCCACTGCCGTCCGCTCCTGGAGAGACTTGGGACGTTGACGGCCCGCCGCTCTACCGGCATCTTACAGGCCCGTACCAGAAGCGACCGGGAACTATCAGGGTAGCGACTCCACCGCGACGGACACCGGGACCGTAACGCGCTGACGGAGTAGCCGGATTCATTACTGTTCAACCCGGATGACAGGTCGAATGGTCGGAACTCTCGTCCAGGCACTATCGTACACGATGCTGGCGGTCGTCGCCGCAATGGTCGGCGGGCTGATCGCCGTCTACCGACCCCCAGGCGACCAGATGGAGAGCAACGTCCAGCACTTCGCGGCCGGGGTCGTCATCGCTGCCGTCACGGCGGAGTTACTGCCGGACGTCCACGAGCGGGCGCCGGTCGTCGTCGTCGCCGGGTTCGCCATCGGCGTTGCGACGATGCTCGGCATCCACCGGCTGAGCAAGCTCATCGAGAAGCGTGACATTGGAGGGAGCTTCGCGGGCGCGGCCGGCCTGCTGATCACCGTTGGCATCGATATGCTCATCGACGGGGTGCTGATCGGGGTGACGTTCCTCACGGAGGCCGCGACCGGGGTCTTGATCGCCGTGGCGCTGGCCATCGAGGTGCTGTTCCTGGGCGTGACTGGCGTCGCCGCGCTTCCTTCAGCCGTTGGGACCCTCCGGAAGCTCGCAGTACCGGCGGCATTCGGGCTGTTGCTAACGACCGGCGTTATTGTCGGTGTACTCGCCCTGGACGGGGTCACCGGAGCGCCAATCGCGGTCATTCTCGCCTTTGGCTCCGCAGCGCTGCTGTATCTGGTCACCGAGGAACTGCTCGTGAAGGCCCAGAAAGTCCCCGAGACGCCGGTGTCGACGACGCTGTTCTTCGTGGGCTTCCTTTCTATCTTTCTGCTGGATATGCTACGTTAGGAGAGTGGCCGTCCGTAGCCTTCGATGAGGTCACCGGCCAGCGTTGAAGCGGGCGGTATTCTCGCGGATATCGCGAGCGGGTCCCCGCTCGCGGGCGCTCAGAGTGAGACGGGCGAGACACCCCGCTCTATTCGCCCTCGGGAGAGCGATATGATCGGTACACACATGAAAATCCTCACCGGATGTTACAGACGGCGTAGGGGTTGAGACCGTACGACGCAGAACAGACAAATTACTGATCGGACCGGGCAAGGGCCTCACTCGGAGCGGGTTGGGTAGAGAGATGCGTATTCTTGAACCCGGAGTCGAATTTGAGGCCGTAGCCGAAGAGCCGATCCGCTCCGATATGGCCGGCCCAAATCAGCGCGATGAGGAGCACCAATCGGGCATCGGTCCAGAATCCGAAAGCACCGAGGACCAGCGGCAGTGTGTACGTGTGAACCGTATTATAAGTGAGACTCCCGACCTGTGGCCCAGCAAGATACCCCGCCATCGACAGATCGGGTGCTAACGCTAGAACGACAAGCAACCAAATTGGCCCATCGAGCGTAAAATACCCGCCCAGCACGATGACCAACGTAGCCAACGCTTCGACACGTAAGAACGTTCGTGGTTCCATAGAGTAGGGCTTGAATGGAGCGGGTGAAAATCATCGGGTCACGTGCTCCATAGCCGCCCTGTATTCAGCAGCGCCTAAACAAACTATCCGGATGTTGTTAGGAACGGTGTGGTGGGTGTAGGTGGTGTACTCAACAGTCAACCTGCTGTTGCTGGCCCACAACCGTCCGGTAAACGAGGGGAGCCATGCTGACGAACGCAATGCCAACCGCCTTAGCCGTCCGTATGACACCGATACGCAACAGTCCGGTGATTTCCCTGGTGCCGACGGCAGTAACAGCAAGACCGACAGCGATCGGAAGGCGACCCCCATGGCTGCACTTGAGACACGTCTCGTCAGTTCCGAAGCGTGTGAGGATCGCCCTGATGTCGTCGTGGATCGCTGGATGACCCTCGATTGACGGCTACCACAATGACCAGCCGTTTGAGCCGGGGGTAAACCAGACGAGTGTAATCCCTGCTATCACCACCGTAACTCCGTCAGAAACGAGCACCCCGAATGACCGACCCCTGGTCTGTATGTCGTGTGAATCGTACTGAAAGCCAGACCCCAACTACAGAGGCGCCCACGACTGGCCGTCGGTTCCGATAGACGAGAACAGGAGACGACAGGTTCCACGCCGGAGCAGGCCGTATTGAATTACACGCTTCTGTGAGGTGTCGATCGCTGATCGAGGAGCCGACGCACCGGTCATTACAGAGTTCAGAGGCGAACGCCCACGGGTTTAGCCACTGAGGGAGGTCAATACTGGGGTCTGTGGAGTGTGAAGGATTAGCATGAGGGTTCTGATGCTGACCCGGTAGGACGATACGGAATGAGAGGAGTGGCTGATGGGTGCCGTGTGGCCACTCAGCTCAGGTGTTTGGTTCACGCTGGTCGGTCGCATTGAGAATGCCGATTAGCGGATAGGTGCACAGCACGGCTCTTTCCGCTCTTGTTCAGACCGATACAGAAGGACTGGGACACTCGTCACTTAGTACCCTTTCCCCTCTCGGGGACGTTAATTCGGAATGATGTGGGATTCATAT
>CAZLOO010000330.1:0-3277 GCA_964561055.1 uncultured Halobacteriales archaeon | reverse complement strand
GTAATTACGAACTCTTAATCCGGTTCCTGCACCCGTCCAGGTGTGTCATTGACCGTCGATTGGCGAGTCAGCGTCGGTCTGCTGGGGACGGTGTACCGCTATCTCGCCGTCCCGCTGGCGGTGCCAGCGGTCGTTGCTATCATCTACGCCGAAAGCCCGCTGCCGTTCCTAGTTACCATCGTCGTCGCGCTATTGGTCGGGTTCGGGTTGGAGCGGCTCGCCCCTGACCGGGATCTGGGCCACCGCGAGGCGTTCCTGCTGGTAGCGCTGGTCTGGTTCGCGGTGCCGCTGCTCGGAACACTGCCTTACCTCGTCGCCGGGAGCGGCACCGTCGCCAGCCCGGCGAACGCGCTGTTCGAGTCGATGAGTGGGTTCACCACCACCGGCGCGACCGTGCTGGGAGACATCTCCTTCGACACCCACAGCCGTGCGATGCTAATGTGGCGACAGCTCACCCAGTGGCTCGGCGGGATGGGCATTCTCGTGTTGATGGTTGCCATCCTGCCGGAGCTCTCGGTCGGAGGGACCGCGCTCATCCGTGAGGAGGCGCCCGGCTTCAGCGTCGAGAAGCTCACCCCCCGTATCCGGGAGACAGCGCGCATCCTCTGGCTCATCTACGCCGGGTTTACCGTGCTGGCGGCGCTCACCTACTACGGGCTCCACACGCTGGGATACGCCCCGAACATGGGCGCGTACAATGCCATCGCCCATGCGCTGACGACGATGCCGACGGGCGGGTTCTCCCCGGAGGCTCGTAGCGTGGAGGCGTTCACCCCGGCGGTGCAGTGGGCCGTTATCGCGTTCATGCTTGTCGCCGGAACGAACTTCGCGCTGTTCTGGTACGCCGCCACCGGGGAGCCGGGCCGGCTGTTCGGCAACACGGAGTTCCGGTCGTACCTGCTGGCGGTCGCGGCCGTCGGCACCGGCGTCACCGCCCTCCTGCTCACGGGGGCCGGTCTGGCGGCGGTGCCGGAGGCAGTGCCGACCATCCCCGGCAGCATGGAGCGGTCACTGCGCCACGGGCTGTTCCAGGCCGCCGCCATCGTCACCACCACCGGCTACGCCAGCATGGACTTCAACACCTGGAGCGAGCCGGCACAGACGGTCCTACTGTTCGCGATGTTTCTCGGCGGATCAGCCGGCTCCGCCGCGGGCTCGGTGAAGATTGTCCGCTGGTACGTCGTCGGGCGCTCCGTGGGCCGGGAGCTGTTCACCACGGTCCACCCGGACGCCGTCCGGCCGATACGGCTTGGCGATGCCGTCATCGACGAGTCCACCATTCGGGGGCTGGTCACTTTCGTCCTGCTCTTCCTGCTGTTGTTCGTCTTTTCGACGGTGGTACTGTTCGTCGAGGGCCTGACCAACCCCGACCTGGATCTGACCACCCTGGAGGCTGCCAGCGCCGCCATCGCCACGCTGGGCAACGTCGGCCCGGGATTCGGGGTGGTCGGGCCGATGAACAGCTACCTCCCGTTCTCGTCGGCCGCGAAGCTGTACATGGTCCTCGCCATGTGGCTCGGCCGGCTGGAGGTGATCTCCGTCCTGGTGATCCTCACCCCCTCGTTCTGGCGGAGCTGACGTCGACTCCGCTGGACACTTGAGCCCGCGGGCAGTAACAAAAGCGTGTCCGGCGACCACGGCGGCTTCGAGGCTGTGCGAGAGAACGTCGACGGCCACCCGATGGTGAGTCTGCTGCGGTACGCGGCCCGCTACTGGCCACGCCTGCTGGCCGGCGTGCTTGCCTCCTTTCTCACCCGGTTCGCGCGGCTGGTGCCGCCGCTGGTGGTCGCCGCCGCAATCGATCGCGTGGTGCGGGGTTCCGCCGACACCGGGCCGCTGACGACCGTAGGGCTGTTGCCCCCGGGGAAGATAGCTGGCGAAGCCGCCCGGTTGGCGCTACTGGAACGGCTGGTCGCCATCGCAGTGCTCGCGTACCTGCTGCGATCGGTCACCCGGTTCGCCTCACGGTACCTGCTGCAGTCCACCGCACAGAAGGTCCAGCGAGACCTCCGCAACGACGCCTACGACCATCTCCAGCGGCTGTCGATGGACTTCTTCGTTGATCATCAGACCGGCGGAATGATGTCCATCCTCAACAGCGACACCAACCGCCTGGAGCAGTTCCTGAACACGGAGTTCCGACAGCTCATCCGCGTGGTGGCAACCGTCGGCGGCATCGGCGTGCTGCTATACCTCTACTCCCCACCCCTGGCGGCCATCGCGCTGGCGCCGGTGCCGGTCATCGGGCTAGCCAGCGGCCGCTTTCTCACCTGGATCGAGCCCCGATACAAGGCCATCCGCGAGACCGTCGCCCGGCTGAACACCCGCCTAGAGAACAACCTCGGCGGTGCCGCGGTGATAAAAACGTTCGGCCGCTACGAGTTCGAGCGCGAGCGCGTAGCCGACCAGAGCGCTGCCTACCACGACGAGAAGGTGGCCGCCCTCCGGGTCAGGCGGGCGTTCTTCGCCGGCCTCCGCCTGCTGACGGGCGTGGTGTTCGTGCTTGTGTTGTACGTCGGGGGGTCGGCCATCATCACCGGTACTCCCGGCGAAGACGGCGTGCTCACGCTAGGTGGATTCGCACTCTTTTTCCTCCTATTACGTCGGCTTTACTCCCCAATGCGCCGGGTTGGAAAGTCAGCTAACAAATACCAACTCGCCAAGTCCAGCGCCGAGCGGGTGTTCGGCCTGCTCGGCCACGAGCCGACGGTCGTCTCACCCGAGGACCCCCACCGCCCGGAGTCGGTCGAGGGCGCCGTCGAGTTCGACGGGGTGACATTCAGCTACGGCGACCGAGAGCCGGTCATCCGAGACGTCAGTCTGGACGTCCCCGCCGGCGCCACCGTTGGCCTTGCGGGCCCGACCGGCGCCGGCAAGTCCACCCTCCTGAAGCTCGTCCCTCGGTTCCACGATGTCGATTCGGGCGCCGTCAGGGTGGACGGCACGGATGTCCGCGAGTACGGGCTGGAGGCGCTCCGCGAGGAGATCGCCGTCGTCGAGCAGAACCCCTACCTGTTCTCCGGCACGGTCGCCGAGAACATCGCCTACGGCGACCGGGAGACGCTGACCGCCGAGTGGAATCGGGACGACAAGGACGAGCCCGAGACCCGGGGAGAGACCGACCCCGGTCTCGACCCGGGGGCCGCCCGCGAGCGGGTGATCGAGGTCGCGCAAGCCGCGGAGGCTCACGACTTCATCTCGGAGCTACCGGAGGGGTACGACACTCGCGTTGGCGAGCGGGGGGTGAAGCTCTCCGGCGGCCAGCGCCAGCGCGTCG
>CAZLOO010000329.1:0-3284 GCA_964561055.1 uncultured Halobacteriales archaeon | reverse complement strand
CGGGCACGATCCGTCTGCCCAAGGCCGACTGCACGTTCGAGTTCCGGCTCCCCGGTGGCGAGTACGTCACCGTCGAGGGGGCGGTACTGGTCGGGCGGCCGGCGGAACGAACGGAACGAACGAGGACACGATGGCATTAGGACTCGACGTACAGCCGCCGGAGTCGGCCTGCACCGACGCGAACTGCCCGTTCCATGGCACGCTCAGCGTGCGCGGGCAGATCGCCGAGGGAGAGGTCGTCTCCACGGATATGGAGAAGACAGTCGTCGTCGAGCGCGAGTACGAGGTGAAGGTGCCGAAGTACGACCGGTTCATGAAACGCCGGTCGCGCATCTCGGCCCACCACCCGCCCTGTATGGAGCTCGCGGTCGGCGACACGGTACGGATAGCAGAGACACGGCCGCTCTCGAAGACCAAGGCCCACGTAGTCGTCGAACGGGTGGAACGATGAGGGCGATCGACGCCAGCGTCACCCAGGGCCTGGAGAAGGGTTCGCTGGTTGCCTGTGCGGACAACACGGGCGCCCGAGAGCTGAAAGTGATTTCCGTCGACGGCTACGGCGGCACAAAGAACCGCCACCCGAAGGCGGGTCTGGGCGACCTGGTCACCGTGTCGGTGACAAAGGGGACCCCAGAGATGCGCCGGCAGGTGCTGAAGGCGGTGATCGTCCGCCAGCGCAAGCCGATCCGGCGCCCCTCCGGCACTCGGGTCAAGTTCGACGACAATGCGGCCGTGGTCGTCGATGAGGACGCTAACCCGCGCGGGACCGAAATCAAGGGTCCTATCGCGCGGGAGGTGGCCGAGCGGTTCGGGAGCATCGCCAGCACGGCGACGATGATCGTATGACCATGACACGCCAACCACGCAAACAGCGCAACCGGCGCGAGAACGCGCCGCTCCACGAGCGCCACGACCAGGTACGGGCCACGCTGAGCGGCGACCTCCGCGAGGAGTACGACACCCGCTCGGTGCGAGTCAACGCCGGCGACACCGTCGAGGTGATGCGCGGTGACTTCGCCGGCGAGACCGGCGAGGTGACCGACGTCGACCTTCGCTCGGAGACCATCGTCGTTGAGGACGTCATCGTCGAGAAGGCCGACGGCGAAGAGGTCCCTCGGCGGCTGGAGCCGTCGAACGTCCGCGTGACCGACCTGAATCTGGACGACGAGCGGCGCCGTGAGCGCCTGGAGGGTGAACAGTGACCCGCCACCAGAAGCGGCTGGCGGTGCCGAACTCCTGGCCGGTCGCCCGGAAGGAGCAGACCTACACGGTGAAGGCCGACGCCGGCCCGCACGGCGAGGCGGGGGTTCCCCTGCTGATTATCCTGCGGGACGTGCTCGACTACGCCGACTCTCGCAAGGAGGCGCGCTACGCGCTCCGGCAAGGGAGCGTGCTTGTCAACGGAGCGTCGGCCAGCGACGTCGAGCGCCCGGTCGGGATGTTCGATATCCTCGGGTTCGAGGAGCGCGAGGAGTTCTACCGCGTGTTCCCCGACGAGGGTGGTCGGCTGTCGCTGACCCCCATCGACGAGGACGCGGCAGGCTCGAAGCTCGGCAAGGTGACCGGCAAGCGTCACGTCGACGGCGGCCGGATTCAGCTGACGCTCCACGACGGGCGGACGCTGGTGACCGACGACGAGGACGTTGGAGGCAACGACTCGATCGTCATCGACAACGAGACGGGCGAGATTGTCGCGCACTTCCCTTACGAAGAGGGCGCACTGGTGACCGCGGTCCAGGGCCAGCACGCCGGCGAGATCGGCACCGTCGAGCGTATTGAGGAAACGCCCGGCAGCGCGCCGAACGACGTGATCGTCAGCCAGGACAGCGAGGGATTCGAGACCATCGCAGAGTACGTGGTCGTCATCGACGAGAACTTCATCGAGGATGAGCCCGATGAGCCCGACGACGCCGTTGCCGAGGCCGACACAGAGCAGGAGGTGACTGAGGAATGAGCAGCGAGGTCGAGACCGAGACTGAGACCCACGAGATGCGCGAGCCGGTCGTCGAGAAGGTGGTCGTCCACATGGGCGTCGGCCAAGGCGGCCGCGAGCTGGCCGACGGCGAGGACATCATCGAGGAGATCACCGGCCAGCAGCCTGTCCGGACCACCGCCACCCGGGACGCCCAGGACTTCGGTATGCGCCGGGGCGACCCCATCGGAGCGAAGGTGACCCTACGCGGGGAGCGGGCCCGCGGATTCCTCGAGACGGCCCTGGAGCTGGCGGAGATCTCGCGGACGCAGTTCGACGAGACGGGGAACTTTTCGTTCGGCATTGCCGAGCACACTGACTTCCCCAGCCAGGAGTACGACCCGAGCATCGGCATCTACGGGCTGGACGTGACGGTGAATCTCGTCCGGCCCGGCTACCGCGTGGCCAAGCGGGACAAGGCCTCCCGGTCGATACCGACGAACCACCGACTCACCCCCGAGGACGCCATCGCATTCCTCGAGCGGGAGTTCGAGGTGGAGGTGGAGTGATGAGCGAGAGCGAGACTGAAACAGGTGAACACGCAACGAAACGCACCGGCGGCTTCGAGGAGTGCCAGCGCTGTGGCCGCGAGCAGGGGCTCGTGGGGAAGTACGACATCTGGCTCTGCCGGCAGTGTTTCCGCGAGATAGCCCGGAAGATGGGCTTCAGGAAGTACAGCTAACAATGGCGGACAACGATCCACTGGCCAGCGCACTGTCGGGACTGAACAACGCCGAGAGCGTAGGCCATCTCGAACACACGGTAACGCCCGCCTCGAACACGATCGGCTCGGTGCTGGAGGTGCTGTACGACTTCGGCTACATCGGCGGCTTCCAGTTCGTCGACGACGGGAAGGCCGGTCGGTTCGAGGTCGAACTGAAAGGGGCCATCAACGACTGCGGGCCCGTGAAACCGCGCTACTCGGCCGGAGCGGACGGCTTCGAGAAATGGGAGAAGCGGTTCCTCCCGGCGCGGGACTACGGCACGCTGGTCGTCACCACCTCTCACGGCGTGATGAGTCATTATCAGGCCCGGGAGGAGGGTATCGGTGGCCAGGTAATCGCATACGTGTACTGATGACAGAGACAATCGAACTGCCGGAGAGCGTGACTGCCTCGATGGACCACCTCGACCTCACTGTCGAGGGGCCAGAGGGGTCGGTCACCCGCCGGCTGTGGTATCCGGACGTGACAGTGTCCGTCGAGGACGGGACGGTCGTCATCGAGCAGTCAGCGGAGGACCGCAAGACCAACGCGACCGTCGGCACCTTCGCGAGCCACGTGCGCAACATGGTCCACGGCGTCACCGAGGG
>CAZLOO010000328.1:0-3287 GCA_964561055.1 uncultured Halobacteriales archaeon | reverse complement strand
TCTCGCGGGCGGTGTGCATGAAGTGGTTGCCGCCGATGCCGTAGCCGTCGCCGTCACCGCCGGCGGCGATCACCTCCAGGTCCGGGTTCGCCAGCTTCGCCGCTCGCGCTACGGGCAGTGACCGCCCGTGGATCGAGTGGTAGCCGTACGACTCGAAGTAGCTGGACAGCTTTCCCGAGCAGCCGATGCCGGTCACCAGCAGTATCTCGTCGGGATTCTTCCCGAGTTCGGCCATGGCGCCCTTCAGCGCCTTCAGAACGCCGAAGTCGCCACAGCCTGGACACCAGGTCGCCTGCGGCTCGATACCCGGCGTGAACTCGGCCTGTTCGATCTCTCGCTTCTCGCCGATTGCTGAGAATGCGCTCATTGTCAGTCACCTGCCGCTGGTACGAACTTTGTCGTTCCGCCAGGGGTTGATTCCCCGCCATCGATGCTCGTCTCGAACCCCTCCACGATCTCCGCCGGCTCGAAGGGATTCCCGTTGTACTTCAGGAGGCTATGCATCCGGTCGCCGTAGGCGCCGAGTTCCCGCTGGACTAGGCCGCGGAACTGTCCGGTGGCGTTCATCTCCACCACGAGACACTCCTCGACGCTCTCGAGGAACGACTGGACCTCCGACTCCGCGAACGGCATCAGGTCGCTGACGCCGACCGCACGGACGCTGTGGCCGGCCTCGTTCAGCCGGTCGATCGCCTCCTCGACGGTGCCCTGTTGGCTCCCGTAGGTCATGATACCGTACTCCGCCTCCTCGGGGCCGTAGTACGTCTGGTTTGACGTCTCGGCGTCATCGAGCTGCTCGCGGATGGCCGTCAGCTTCCGGAGCCGGCGGTCCATCTGGGCGACCCGGTTTTCCGGGTCCTCGCTGATGTGGCCCTGCTCGGTGTGCTCGTTGCCAGTCACCAGGTAGCGGCCGCCCTTCTGTCCGGGCAGCGAGCGCGGGCTGACCCCGTTCTCGGGGTCCAGCCGGTAACGGTTGAATTTCCCGGAGTGGTGGTGGGCAGCCTCGGCAATCTCCTCCTCGGTGAGCGTCGCGCCCAGCGAGGGGTCCGGCTCTCGGTCGAAGAACTCGGCGTCGACGTTCATCAGCTCCCCGGAGAGCTTCTGGTCATACAACACGATCGCCGGGAGGTGGTAGTCGTAGGCCAGTTCGAACGCCAGTCGCGTCTGGTCGTACGCCTCGGCGACGGTACCGGGCGCGAGCACGACCCGACAGGAGTCGCCCTGGCTGGTGTACAGCACGTGCTCCAGATCTCCCTGCTCAGGTTTCGTCGGCATCCCCGTCGAGGGGCCAGCCCGGGTCGCCTCGATCAGCACAACCGGTGTCTCGGACATCTCTGCCAGCCCGAGAGGTTCCGACATCAGGGCGAACCCGCCGCCGGAGGAGCCGCTCATCGCCTTCACGCCGGCGTGGCTGGCGCCGATCGCCAGCGACGCGGCGGCGATCTCGTCCTCGACCTGCTCGGAGATCCCGTCCACCTCCGGTAGCGTCTGGGCCATGATGGTGAACACCTCAGTCCATGGGGTCATCGGGTAGCCGGAGACGAACCGACAGCCGGCGTCCAGGGCGCCGTAGGCGATGCTGTTCGACCCGGAGACCAGAACCTGGTCGGTGTCGTGGCTCCCCTCCGGCACGCGGAGGTCATGGGTGAACTCTCGCTCGGCGATCTCCTCGTAGGCCATCTCCAGAATATCGATGTTCTGTTGTAGCATCTCCCCGGACATCCGCTCCTGCATCAGCTTCTCGAAGGGGGCGGTGTCCATCTCCAAGAGTGCTGCCGTCGCGCCGACCCCAGCGGTGTTGCGCATCACCTCGCGGCCGTGCTCGCGGGCCATGCCGCGCAGGTCGAGCGGGTAGACGTGCCAATCGTTCTCTTCGGCGCGGGCCTCCAACTCCGCGACGGCCTCCCCCTCCGGGTCGAGCAGCCCCGCATCATAGACGATCACCCCACCCTCCCGGAGGTCCTGCAAGTTCTCCGTCAGCGGCTTCACTTCTTCAATGCCGTAGTAGGCATCCTCCTGGGGGTTGCGGGCGAAGGAGTCACCCAGCGCCAAAAGGAAGTTGTAGCCGTCGCCACGGGACTTCACTTCCTCCGCGGCGGCCCGTACCTCGACGTACGTGTGCCCCCCTCGGATTCGAGAGGGGTAGTGGCGGTGGGTGAACACGTCGAGCCCGGAGCGCATCAACGCCTTCGTGAAGTTCTGGCTCGTCGAGTCGATTCCGTCGCCGGAGCCGCCAGCGACTCGCCAGATGAGTTCGTCGTCTGTCATGTGTACCAGGCCCGGACGGGCCAGTACTCTAGCTACGGACGAGGCCAGTTAAAGTGTTTACCACGTGTTAGCATAGAACGATGATGAGGAATTCCTGGCGGTCAGCCGCCGGCAGCGGCGGGGAGCATCATCTCCGGCAGAAACTACCAATTGACCGAGAGATCGCCAACAGCGGGCCGGTCCGGCGCCCGCGCCAACAAGCCTTATGTACGGGGATAGCGTGCCCCGGAACGAGCGATGTCACTCAGCGAGCTAATCGCTGGGGTCGAGGCCCACCGCAAGACGCTGACGGTGTATAACGCCGGCCCTAGCGCGACGGCGACGCTGCGCGAGCGGTTCACCGAGCGCAACGTAGCTGTCGAATCCGCCCGGACGCCCGAGGGACCCAGCGCCTACGCGGTCCTCCACCGGGACGGAGAGTTCATCACCGCCGCCGCACTGGAGGACGTACTGGCACGCGGTGGCGACGGCGGCCACCCTATCCTCGAGTACGTGGACGAAACGACGTTCACCTCCTATGATACCACGCAGATGGTGTCGGCCTCCCGGGAGATCGAGGACCGGGCCTGGCGGTTCGGTGCTGGAGAACTCCATGCCGGCTTCCAGTCGGTATCGGTGATCGAGACCCAGATGGGCACCTACGAGCAACTGGCGAGCCGGGACGGCCTGGACGTCCACGCCTACGGCTACCCGGACGCGGAGGTGCCCGACCACGAGGGGTTCACCATCCACGTCGAGCGGGCCGAGGAGATCCGCGCCTCCTGGTTCGTCGTCTACGACGGCGACGGGGACGACACTAGGAAGTGCGCACTGCTGGCCGAGGAGCGCGAACCCCGCTCCTTCTACGGCTTCTGGACGTACGACCCGGACACGGTCGACTGGATTATCGACCACCTCCAGTCCGCCTACGGGCTGGTCGAGCCGACATAGGCTGTCTCAACCGTAGCCCAACCCGGTCGGGAGTGAGCCACGTTCCCCCAGGCTTATGAGGCGGCCGCTAATACTGAATGTAATGCGGC
>CAZLOO010000327.1:0-3304 GCA_964561055.1 uncultured Halobacteriales archaeon | reverse complement strand
AGCGCGAGCGCGACCCCGTCGCGGGCGGCTCGGTAGCCGGCGTCCTCGATGGCGCCGACCAGCAGGTCCAGGCCGTCCTCGGGGGCGTCCAGCGACGGGGCGAACCCGCCCTCATCGGCGACCAGCGGCCGCTCGCCGCGGGCGCTCACCCGCTCGCGGGCTGCCCGCCGGACGGCGTGGACGGTCTCCAGGGCCTCAGGATAACTATCGGCGCTGGCCGGGACGACGAGGAAGTCTTGGACGGCGGTGCCGCCCGCGGCGTGACGCCCGCCGCTGAGGACGTTCACCATCGGGAGCGGGACCGACGGCGTCTCATCCCCGGCAAGAGAGCGGAACAGCGGCACCTCTTCAACGGCCGCCGCCACGCGGGCGACGGCGCCGGACACCCCGAGGACGGCGTTAGCGCCCAGCCGCGAGAGGTCGTCAGTGCCGTCGCGTTCGACCATCGCCGCGTCGAGATCGCGCCGGTCGGTGGCCTCTCGACCGACGGCGACCGGGCCTAGCACTTCACGAACGGCCTCGACAGCGCCGCGCACCCCGCGGCCGCCGTAGCGGTCGCCGCCGTCCCGACGCTCGGTGGCCTCGTGGCTCCCGGTGCTGGCGCCCGCGGGGACGGTGAAGACGGCCCGCTCACCGCCGGCCTCGACAGCCACCCGCACCGTTGGATCCCCCCGAGAGTCCAGCACCTCCCAGGCGTCCACGCTGTCGATGGTCGTCATCCCGCCTCCTCCCGGAGTATGGTCCGGAACCCCGACAGCGTCTTGATCCTCCCTCGGAGCGCTCGCGAGGCGACCGTTCGGAGGGTTTCCTCGGTCCCCTGGTCTGTGTACTCGACGGGCGACTTCCCGTCCACGCGGGCGAGCATCAGCACCGCCAGTTCGCGGACGGTAGTGTGCTCAATGTCCCACCCGCTGGCGTCCCCGTAGGCGCTCCAGAACGCGTCCACGGCGTCCAACAGCGCCTCGCGGCGCTCCGGAAGGTGGACTGCTTTGATGTGGAGGTGGTTGAGCATGAACGCTGTGTCGAAGGCGGGGTCGCCCCAGTGGGCCACCTCGAAGTCCAGCAGCCACAACTCGTCGCCGACGAGCACGTTCTTCGGACTGAAGTCGCCGTGGACGAGCGTCCGGTCCACCCCGAGCACGCGCTCGGCCTCCTCGGTGATATGGTCCGCGAGGTCGGAGTGGCGCTCGGCGACGGTCCGGTGGTACGGGTCGACACGGAGCTGCTCGAAGGGAGTCTTGTCCGCGAAGGTCGCCCGAAGATCGCCGTCGCCGGCGGTGTGGCGGTGGGCGGTCCCGAGCAGCCGACCCAGCGAGCGCGCCACCCCCTGATCGACCCTGCCCGCGAGCAGCTCAGCCTTCCACATCGCTGCGCCCTCGGGCGCACAGTCGAAGACGACCACGTGGTCGGCGCGGTTCTCGTCGACGACCGCCGGCACGCGGACGCCCTCGAGGCCGGCCGTCGCCACGACCGCCGCGTAGGCGCGGGCGGCGGCGGCCTCGTTGTGGACCCTGGTGACGTCCGCCGGCCAGTCGTCCTCGACGGCGAGGTTCGGGAGAGGCTGTTTCAACACGAACGACCGCTCCCCGGTCACGCGAACGACGCGGTTCGAGACGCCACCGCCCAACTGCTCGGCGATTGCCCCCTCACCGGGGTCCAGCCCCCGCTCGCGGAGGTACTCCACCGCCGTCTCCGGCCGGACTGTCACGTCGGACTCCATCGCTCCCGACGTGCAGAGGCCAACGGCTTTAGGCTTGCCCGGCCAGGCCGGCGCATGAAGATAACCGATCTGCGGGTGACGAAGCTCGCGGTGCCGATGGACGAGCCGAAGCTGGTGTCCAAGGGCCGGGGATTCGAGACCCGCCCAGCCGCCATCGTCGAGGTAGAGACCGACGCTGGCATCACTGGCATCGGTGAGGGCGTCGGTCCTAACCCGCACATGATCGAGACGGCCGTCGAGCGGATGCACGCCGACGAGCTCGTGGGCGAGGACCCACGCGACGTGGAGCGCCACTGGGAGGCGATGGTGGCGGGTGGCACATACTGGGATCAAAAGGGTGCCGCGGTGTCCGCGGCGAGCGGTATCGACATCGCGCTGTGGGACATCATCGGCAAGCACCAGGACGCTCCCCTCTACCGGTTGCTGGGCGGAGACTCTCGGGGTGACGGCCGGGTGCAAGCGTACGCCAGCGACCTGTTCTGGACGGACCCGGGGACGATGGCCGAGCGGGCTGCCGGCTACGTCGAGCGGGGGTTTCCGGCCGTGAAGACCCACCTTGGCAACGGGGTCACAGCCGACCGCGAGCGGGTCGCCGCCATCCGGGAGGCCATCGGCGACGCGGAGCTGATGGTGGACGTGAACTGCGGCTACGACCGCCAGGAGGCGCTTCGGGCCGGCCGGATGTTAGAGGAGTACGACGCCTACTGGTACGAGGAGCCGCTCGACCCGTACGACGTGGAGGGGCTCGCCGAACTGCGGGCGAAGCTGGATGTCCCCATCGCGACCGGGGAGAACGAGTTCACCCGCTGGGGGTTCCGGCGGCTGTTCGAGGCCGGTGCGGTGGACTACGCGATGCCCGACCTGATGCGCTGTGGCGGGGTGACCGAGGGTCGTAAGATAGCGTCGCTGGCCGGCGCGTTCGACGCCACCGCGACGCCGCACAACTTCTCGACGGGCGTCGGGCTGGCCGCGACCCTCCAGCTGATGGCCGCCACGCCCGAGACGGAGTGGCTGGAATTCGACACTACCGGCTACGAGCTGTACGACCCGCTCGTCGTCGGCGGCATCGACGTGGACAGCGAGGGCCGGGTAGCCGTTCCCGAGACGCCCGGCGTGGGGGCACAGCTCCCGGACGATGTCGTCGAACAGTACGCCATCGAGTAGGGGACACCGTTCGTGGCTGAAGGGGCAGACTCAGTCCGCGTCGGCGTCGACCTCGGCCTCGCCGTTCGCGTCTGGTCCCGTCTCCTCCTCGTCGCCGTAATAGGGGGTGAGACCGTGTTTCTCGGCGCGCTCCTCGAACACCTCTTTTCGCTCTCGGCGCGTCTCGTCGGACATCCGCACCGGGGTCCAGATCTTCGCCGTTTCCTGGGTCACCTCGACGCTATCGACCCCCTCCAGGTCGCCGACCCGCTCCTGTATCTCGTCGCTCATGTTCATCATGTACATGCACATCTGATTCGTCGGGAGCAGGCGCACGGCGACGGTGCCGTCTTCGACGCGCAGCTCGTCGACCAGCCCCAAGTCGACGATGCTGACGGGGTTGTCCGTGAACGTGCTGCAGGGGTCGAGCACCTCCTCCAG
>CAZLOO010000326.1:0-3311 GCA_964561055.1 uncultured Halobacteriales archaeon | reverse complement strand
TCACGGGTATCGACGCACTCCTCGAGGTCAAGGAGGAGATGACCGGGCTTGTCGACCTGCAGATCGTGGCATTCCCGATGGGATGTCTCCACACCGGCGATGAGGCGTTACTCGACCGCTACGAACGGTCGCTGGACCGCGGCCTCGACGTCGCCGGTGGGATACCCCACCGCGAGCACATCGACGAGGACGGTACCCAGCACGTCCGGACGGTGCTTGACATGGCCGAGAAGTACGGGGTTCCCGCCGATCTTCACATCGACGAGACCGACGACCCCGGTTCGCGGAACACGGGCGTGCTGGCCAGCGAGACGCTCCAGCGGGGGCTCGGAAGTCGAATCACGGCCAGTCACACGACCGCGCTTCACTCGTACCCGAACGCGTACGCGGACAAGCTCATCCGGCTGATGGCCGAGAGCGGGCTGAACGTCGTCACCAATCCGATGGCGAACGCTGTCCTCCAGGGACGGTACGACGACTACCCTCGTCGCCGTGGCCACACGCGTATCGAGCGACTCCGGGAGGAGGGAGTGACCGTCGGGATGGGTCAGGACGACATCGCGGACCACTTTCACAGCTATGGCGACGGCGACCCGCTGAAAACGGCCTTCGTGCTCGTTCACTTCGCCCACATGAACGGGGCCGAGGACGTGCCGGCACTGTGGGACATGTTGATCAACGGGAACGCGGGGGTGTACGGACTCGAGACCAACGAGCTCCGGGAGGGCGCCGAGGGCTCGGTGGTGGTCTACGACAGCCGGTCGGCGTTCGACGCGCTTCGAACCCAGCCGGTCCGGCCGCTCGTGCTGAAAGACGGCGTCCCGGTCGCTCGGTCGGAACGGACCACGACCATCTACCGCGGGGACGAACCTCACACGGTGTCGTTCGACCGTGGGGGCTGAGGGACGGAGCGCCCCCTGCTAAACGCCGGGTCGGTTCCGCTACCGGATCGAATGGTACTCTTCGAAGTGTGGTCTGTGGGCGATCCCGCGAGCGCCCTCTTGGAGCCGGTTGGCGGCGATGAAGGCTGGCGACAGACCGGCGGTCACGGCGAGACGGTCGATGATGCAGTCCCGTGGGGATAGCGGTTTCCTGCGCCTGCCGTTTCCATCGTCAGACCCCTTCGGCGGCGGCACACAACGCCTCGAACAGCAGGTTCGCCGCCAGCACTGCCGTCGAGTCGGCGTCGTCGTCGTACGGCGGTGCCACCTCGACGAGGTCGACCCCTACCAGCTCCAACCCGTGAAGCTGTCTGGTCAGTCCCAGCAGCTCCCGGCTGGTCAGTCCGCCCGGCATCGGCGTCCCCGTTCCGGGTGCGTACGCGGGGTCGGCGGCGTCGATGTCGATGGTGGTAAAGGCCGGCCCCTCGACCCGCTCGTGGATTAGCTCGCCAACTCGCTCGACGCCCATGTCGGCGAACTCGTCGGTGGTGTAGTAGTCGATACCGCTGGCCTCGAACCGCTCGACGTCCTCCGGCTCGTACAGCCCGCCGCGGTCGCCGATGCGGATCGACCGGTCCGGATCGACCAGCCCCTCCTCGATGGCGTAGTGGACGGTCGTCCCGTGGTTGTGTGGCTGGCCGAAGTACTCCGTCCACAGGTCGGAGTGGGCGTCGAACTGGACCAGCCCCACCGGACCGTGTTCGTCGGCGACCGCCCGGAGCGTCGCCAGCGTGGTGGAGTGGTCGCCGCCCGCGACCGCCGGGAAGACCCCGGTCTCTACCAGTTCGGCCACCCGGGCCTGTATCCGATCGAACGTCTCCTCGACGTAGCCCGGCACCACCGGGGCGTCGTCGGCGTCGACGATGGTCACCGACCGGAGGTCGGTGTCAGTCACTGGGTTGTACGGCTTCAGGAGGGTGGAGGCCTCCCGGATCGCCCGCGGTCCGAACCTGGCCCCCGGCCGATACGTGGTCGCGCCGTCGAAGGGGACGCCGAGGAATGCGATGTCGGCGTCGACATCGCGAGGGTCGAACGCGTGCTCGGCGCGCATGAACGTCGGCACCCCGGCGAACCGGGGCACCTCCTGTGGGTCGAGCATGAGGGAGGCTCCCGGACACCGTTAATCACGGCTGGGGTTGCGGCGGTTCTCGCGGGCGCGGCGAATATTTCACACTCCCCACTGGTTTATGAACGGGTACGGTATTGAGTCCGATAGATGCTACACAGTTACGTGGGTATTCGAGGGATAGCAGCACGAGCGTCGAGAATTGAACGCGGACACGGTGAGCCACGCTCGGGGGTGACTGGCTAATGGCGTTCGACCTCAAGAGCGGCATCTACGCGGTTTACGCCCTGTTCGTGCTCGGTATCGCCGTCTACTCCTACGGGCGCATCGACAGCCCGGAGGACATCCTCGTGGCCGGCTTCGAGCTACCCCTCCCTTTCGTCACGGGGAGCCTGGTCGCCAGCCTGCTGACGGCGACGTACTTCTTTACCGCTGTCGGCCTGGGGTTCAACGTCGGCGGCTGGGAGGCGACGGCCGTCCTCACCGGGCTGGGCACGACGATGATCCTCGGGGGGATCATCTGGACCCGACCGCTCCGACGGCTCCGAGGCTGGACGATGAGCGACTACTTCTACCGCCGATTCGGCGAGAACCGGTTCATCGGCGCGTACGCCGGCCTCGTGATGTGGATGGCGTTCAATGTGTTCCTGGTCGGGGCCCTCACGGTCGGCGGCGCGTACGTGGTGGCGGCGGTGCTGAACGTGAGCTTCACGACTGCGGTGTTCTTCACCGCTGCGCTGACGGCCGTTTACAGCATGCTCGGCGGGCTCTGGGCGGTCGCGTACACGGACACCCTGCAGGCGACCATCGGCGTTGCCGGCCTCTTTTTCGGCGCGTTCCTGCTGTTCAGCGACGTCGGGTTCGGCACGCTCGGCGGCGCGAGCCACTGGGACGTCCCCCACCTGCTGACCGCCGGCGGGACCACCTTCTGGGCGTTCTACATAGTGTTCGCGGTGGGCGACCTGCCGGCCGCGGACATCGGCCAGCGGGTGGCCGGCTCGGACAGCCCCAACACGGCCCGCAAGGCGATGCTGGTCGCCGGAACGATCATCGTAATCGTCGGCTTCCTCCCGGGGTTCATCGGCGAGGCGCTCCAGCCGCTGTACTCCAACCCGGAGAACGCCGAGCGGCTGTTCATCCAGTACATTGACACCGAGATGAACCCGATCCTCGGGGGGATCGCGCTGTCGGCGATCGGCGCCGCCGCGATGTCGACGCTTGACTCCGCGTACGTCGCCGGAACCGCCTGCTTCCTGAAGAACGTCTACATCGACGGGCTGGGCGCCAATCCCAGCGACGACCGG
>CAZLOO010000325.1:0-3316 GCA_964561055.1 uncultured Halobacteriales archaeon | reverse complement strand
CGGCGACCCGAGCCTGCTCGCGAGTGACGACGTCCATGATGACTCCGCCCTTCTGCATCTTGGCGAACCCGCGCTTGACCAGTTCCGTCCCGCGACGGAGTTCTTCGATGTCGGTGTACTCCTCATCGCTCATACTTACTTGTCGGGGCTGTACCCACTTAACGGGTGTCCTTCCGGCGGTCCTTCCCCGGCCGACGGGTGGCGATCAACCCCCGTCGGGAACCGCCTCGCAAGGGCCTGCCAGCACCGCGTTCACGGCCATCGGGCGCGGATTTATGACCCACCTGCCCGACAGTTCGGTGATATGCGCGCAGCAGTGCTAGAGGACCATGGCGAGCCGCTGGACATCACAGACGTCGACGCCCCGGAGCCGGATCCGGACGGGGTGGTCGTAGAGGTCGAGGCCTGTGGCATCTGCCGCTCGGACTGGCACGGCTGGCAAGGGGACTGGGACTGGCTGGGCATCCAACCCCAGCCCGGCCAGATCCTTGGCCACGAGCCGGCCGGACGGGTGGTAGCGGCCGGCGAGGAGGTCGAGAACGTCGCCGAAGCCGACCACGTCGCTATCCCGTTTAATATCGGCGACGGGACCTGCCACCAGTGCCGCACCGGCCATGGCAACACCTGTGAGAACGTCGTCCCGCTTGGGTTTGCAAGGAGCGTTCAGGGGGCGTTCGCCGAACAAGTCCATGTCCCCGCGGCCGATCACAATATCGTCCACCTGCCGGACGGCGTCTCGTCGGTGGACATGGCTGGGCTGGGCTGTCGGTTCATGACCGCATTCCACGGGCTGGCTCACCAGGCCGACCTCGGCGCCGGCGACTGGCTGGCGGTTCACGGCTGTGGCGGGGTCGGTATGTCCGCCGTCCACATCGGCGACGCGCTGGGCGCGAACGTTGTCGCGGTCGACCTCGACGACAGCAAACTGGCGAAGGCAGAAGATCTCGGCGCCGCGGAGACGGTCAACGCCGCCGAGGCCGGCCACGTCGCCGGCGAAGTGAAAGCGCTGGCCGGCGGCGGCTGCCACGTGTCGGTCGACGCGCTGGGCATCGCCGAAACCTGCCGCAACTCCGTCAAGAGCCTCGGCATCCGGGGGCAGCATGTCCAGATCGGCCTCACCACCCAAGACGAGCGCGGGGAGGTATCCCTGCCGACAGACGTGATGGTGAGCAAAGAGATCGAATTCATCGGCTCCCAGGGGTTAGCGCCGACGGCCTACGACCAGATCTTCCGGATGGTCGCTACTGGGAAGATCGACCCCGGAGTAGTGGTCTCGGAGACGGTCGACCTCTCGGCGGTCAGCGAGAAGCTCGACGCGATGACTGACTACGGGACGACCGGCATCCCCGTTATCGATTCGTTCTAACGCGGGAGCCGCTCACACGCTCCCGACACGGCTTTACCGGGGCCGGCTGAACCCCAGGTATGCTGAGCAGACAGTTCGTCCGCGAGAACCCGGAGAAGGTCCGGGAAGCCCTCGTTCGCCGGGGGATGGACGATATCGTGGACGACGTCCTCGAGGTCGACGAGCAGTGGCGCGAGCTGAAAGCCCGCGGCGACGACCTCCGCGCCGAGCGCAACGAAGTGTCCGAGCGGATCGCCGAGCTAAAACGCGAGGGCGAGGAGGAGCAGGCCCAAGGCGCCATCGAGCGCTCGCGGGAGCTGAAGGCAGAACTAGAGGACGTCGAGCGACACGCCGACGAGCTCGAGGACGAACTGGAATCGATGCTGCTGGAGCTCCCGATGGTGCTCCACGACAGCGTTCCGCGAGGCGCGGGAGAGGCCGAGAACGTGGAGCTTCGCCGGGAGCTGTTCGACAACCGCCGGGACCTGCCCGACACTGTCGTCCCCCACTACGACTTGGGAGAGCAGTTGGATGTCATCGACTTCGAGCGCGGCGCGAAGGTAGCCGGCGGGGGCTTCTACTTCCTGAAGGGACAGGGCGCCCGGCTGGAGCACGCGCTCATTCAGTTCATGATGGATATCCACCGCGAGCAAGGGTACTCGGAACTGTTCCCGCCGATACCGATCAATAGTGACGCCATGACCGGCACCGGCCAGCTCCCGAAGTTCGCCGATGACGCCTACGCTATCGAGAACGAGGACCTCTGGCTCTGTCCTACGGCGGAGGTCCCGGTGACGAATATGTACGCTGATGAAATACTACTGGACGACGACCTCCCGATCAAACACCAGGCCTACACCCCAAACTTCCGTCGCGAGGCCGGCGAACACGGCACGGAAACTCGCGGTATCGTCCGCGTCCACCAGTTCAATAAGGTGGAGCTGGTGAACTTCGTCCGGCCGGAGGAAAGCTACGAGCGCTTCGAGGGACTGCTTGAGGAAGCCGAGGAAGTGCTTCGCCGGCTGGAACTACCCTACCGCGTGCTGGAGATGTGTGACGGCGACATCGGGGAGAAGCAGTCCAAGCAGGTAGACCTGGAGGTGTGGGCCCCCGGCGACGACATGGAGGAGGGTCCCGACCTCGGGGGCCGTTGGCTGGAGGTATCCTCGGTATCGAACTTCGAGGACTACCAGGCCCGGCGGGCTGGTCTGCGCTACCGGCCCGAGCGCCACGAGTCGGCGGAGTACCTCCACACGCTGAACGGCTCCGGGCTGGCGCTGCCGCGAGTGATGGTCGCCATCATGGAGTACTATCAGGAGTCTGATGGAACGGTGACGGTCCCGGAGCCGCTGGTGCCGTACATGGGGGGCATCGAGCGCATCGAGGGCAGCGAGCCGGTCGGTGAGAGCGCCGTCGGCGCGGGGCGACGGGACTGATATCCCACTCAACGAGCCTCATTTCAGGGACGGGACAACCGACAATCATAATCCAGCAGAGAGTACTGACGGGCGTCGACTTAACCGGGGGGCGCAACACCGTCGGACAGGCGTACATCCGGAATAACTATCAGGTGTTCGAGCCAGGGGGTGAGCTGATGCTGCGGGCGAAGCAGAAGCTGTTCAAGTTGAGAGGGGGGTTTCCGTTTGTGGACGGCGACGGCACGCCGGTGTCACGGTGAAAGGTGGCGACGTCCGTGACATCGCGAGGGATTACTTCATTGTCGACGAGACTACCGGGGAGACGATGGCGACGCTGGACGAGAACGTTCCCCTGCTGAAGCACGTCCGGCAGGTGCGCGACCCTGACGATGTGGAGCTGCCACGCATCGGGAGCTAGAGCGCCGTACTAGGGTTACTTGGGAGCTGTCTATCCTGACGGCAATCATCTCGGGTGACATCCTCCCGCGCCTAAAGGCGCGGGCCTCCCACCCGGTGTTTCCCGGGCAGGTCAATCCTGAAGGTTGGGGGTCTA
>CAZLOO010000324.1:0-3323 GCA_964561055.1 uncultured Halobacteriales archaeon | reverse complement strand
ATGGCCGACAACCAGGACCTCGCGCGGGTAACAGGCATCCCGACCGAGCGAATCGTCCGGCTAACGTGGATCATCGGTGGCAGCCTCACCGGCGTAGCCGGCTTCCTCATCGGCCTCGAGCGTGGTGTCGTCATCTTCAATTTCGGCTGGCTGCTACTCCTGCTCATTTTCGCCGCCGTCATTCTTGGCGGGATCGGCTCCATTTACGGCGCGATGGTGGGCGGCATCGTGGTCGGCGTCGTCCAGTCGATGTCACAGATCTGGATCCCCTCCGAGCTCACCCGCGCGGCGGCCTTCGTCGTACTCATCATCGTCCTGCTGGTGAAACCCGACGGGATCTTCGGCGGGGTGACGACGGCGTGAGCGCCGCCGACACTGAGCGCTCGGTCACCGCGGTGCTCCACGAGATGGTCACCGACAGCGACCTCCGGATGGTCGCGGTCACCATCGCTGTGGTGTATCTGCTGCTGGTGGTGGTGGCGTTTTATTTCGACCCGGATCAGGCGGTTAACCTCTCGGCGACGTATATCCAAAGTGTCACCATCTTTATCGGCGGCTACGCGATGCTCACCCTGGCTCTGAACCTCCACTGGGGGTACACCGGGCTGTTCAACATTGGCGTCGCCGGGTTCATGGGTATCGGCGTGTACGCGATGGCGGTGCTGACTGCCCCCGTCGACCCAGCGACGGCGGGCGCCACCCCCGGTTTCGGCCTGCCGCTGTGGGCCGGACTGATCGGCGCCGCGGCGGCGGCCTCGGTGGTGGGACTGCTGACGGCGTTGCCAGCGCTGCGGCTCCGGGCGGACTACCTCGCTATCGTGACGGTGGCGTTGTCGGAGATAATCCGGCTTCTGTTGAACTCCCAGACGCTGTCCGAAGTGACGCTGCTCGGCGCCACCTTCGGTACCGGCGGTGCCTCCGGCATCAACTATGCCGGCCCGGCTCCAATCATCGCGGGCACGCTGTTCGATAGCCTCGCCGGACCGGTCACAGAAGTCTTCCTGACAGTCGGCGTCGACCCCCGAACGTGGGGGATACGTCCAAGCAATCTCGAGGGGATGATCTACGGGATCGTCCTGCTCGTCGCGACGGCCGGGTTCTACTGGCTCATGTTCCGCACCGGTAACTCCCCGTTCGGGCGCGTATTAAAAGCAATCCGCGAGGACGAACTCGTCGCCCGCTCGCTAGGCAAGGACACCCGGATGTTCAAAATAAAAGCGTTCATGGTCGGCTGTGCGCTGATGGGGCTGGCCGGGGCGCTGTGGTTCGGCCGCGGCGGGTTCACCTCTCCAACCCAGTTCCGGCCGAACATCACCTTCTTCGTGTTTATTGCGCTGATTATTGGCGGCGCCGGCTCTAACACCGGTAGCGTCATCGGTGGCGCCGTCTTCGCGGGGTTCCTGTTCTATATCCCCCAGCAACTGGGAACGGTTATCCCGCAGGCACTCCCGCAGGGCGCCGGCGCGCCCGACATCGCGGCCGCGGTGGCCGCGCTCGGCGGTGGCGACGTGCTCCCACTGGTGGGCTACACGGTAGCCAACATCAGCCGGCTCCGCTTCGTCGCCATCGGCGTCATCCTGGTGTGGCTGGTACAGCGCCGCCCCGAGGGGCTGCTCGGCCACCGCACAGAGTCTGCGAGCAGCATCGACATCTCCGAGCGGCCGGCCCACTCGACCGACCGCCCGACAGCCGCCGACGGGGGTGAGGACCGTGAGTGAGCCCGACCCTGACCCCGACCCCGACGCGGGTCCCGTCGAGGAGAACCTCCCAGAGGACGTTGAGGCCCCCGATATCGAGGAGGCCGAGTCACAGGACTCCGAGGTTGAGGAGGCCGCGAAGCACGTTCCCAAGGGTATCCCCCTCCGGGTGCGGAACTTGCGCAAGACCTTCGGCGGGATCACCGCCGTCGACGGTGCCAGCTTCGAGATCGAGGAGGGCACCATCACCGGGCTGATCGGCCCGAACGGCGCCGGGAAATCAACCACGTTCAACCTCATCACGGGAGTCCACCGCCCTACGAGCGGCAGTGTCACCTTCCAGGGGTCGGATATCACCGGGCTTCAGCCGGAGGCGGTCGCCAACCGCGGGCTGGTCCGAACCTTCCAGATCGCCCGTGAACTGGAAGAAATGACCGTCCTCGAGAACATGCTGCTGGCCCCTCGGGGCCAGCGGGGTGAGCGGCTGCTAGCGTCGGTCGTCCCGGGACTGCGATCGGCGGTGGACGACCAAGAGCGGGAGCTCCTAGAGCAGGCCTGGGAAACGTTGGAGCTGTTCGAGATTGACCACCTCGCGAGCGAGGATGCCGGCGGGCTCTCCGGCGGCCAGCGGAAGCTTTTGGAGTTGGCCCGTGCGCTGATGACCGAACCGGAGATGCTGCTTTTGGACGAGCCGTTCGCTGGCGTTAACCCCACACTGGAGGAGAAGCTACTCGACCGCATCCACACGCTCCGCGAGGAAGGGTACACGTTCCTGCTCGTCGAGCACGACATCGACCTCATCATGAACAACTGCGAGCGCGTAATCGTGATGCACCAGGGCTCCGTGCTCGCCGAGGGGACTCCTGAGGAAATACGCGACAACGAGGAGGTCGTCGACGCCTACCTGGGTGAGGACATATGAACGGCGCTGCCGAGGAGGCCGCGGCCGAGACCGCCGCCGACCGCCTGCTGGAGGTCCGCGGACTTGACGCCGGCTACGGCGACCTGCAGGTGCTTGACGACGTCGACTTGTTCGTTGAGGACGGGGAGTACGTCACCGTCGTCGGCCCGAACGGAGCCGGCAAATCGACGGTCATGAAGTCAGTCTTCGGGCTCACCACCTACATGGGGGGTGAGATACTGTTCGGCGGCCAGCCGATCGCCGGACTGGCGCCTGAGGAGATCATCCACTACGGTATCGGCTACGTCCCTCAGAACGAGAACGTGTTCGCCGGGCTCACCGTCCGGGAAAACCTGGAGATGGGAGCGTACATTCTCGACGAGATACCCCAGGACGCTCTCGAGGAGGTGTTCAGCCGGTTCCCCATTCTGAAGGAGCGCCAGGAACAGAAGGCCGGCACTCTCTCGGGCGGCCAGCGACAGATGCTGGCGATGGGCCGGGCGCTGATGCTGGACCCGGACCTGCTGCTGCTCGACGAACCGTCAGCGGGGCTCGCGCCGGATCTCGTCGAGGACATGTTCGACCGGATCGACCGCATCAACGACGACGGGACGGCCGTATTGATGGTCGAACAGAACGCGAAAGAGGCGCTCCGGCGCTGTGACCGCGGCTACGTCCTCGTCAACGGCGAGAACCGCTACACGGACCGCGGCGAGGTCCTGCTC
>CAZLOO010000323.1:0-3327 GCA_964561055.1 uncultured Halobacteriales archaeon | reverse complement strand
CGCAGTCCCCGCAGTGACCGCCGGCGGTGACCGCGACGTGGTCGCCGGGCTCGAAACGGGTGACTCCCTCCCCGACCGCCGTGACCACGCCGGCAGCATCGCTCCCGGGGATGTGGGGCATCTCTAGATCAACACCCGGCAGGCCACGGCGAGTGTGGACGTCGAGGTGGTTGAGCGCTCCCGCCTTCACGTCGAACAGCACCTCTCCAGGGCCGACCTCCGGGTCGGGAAAGTCACCGTACTCCAGCACGTCGCGATTGCCGTGTTCGTGGAACTGGACGGCTTTCATACACCGCGGGTGGGACGGCCGCCGCAAAACTGTAGCGGTCAGGGGTGACAAACGACTTAACCCGGGCCATCGTATCGTTAGACATGGCAGACAGACCACAGTCCGGCGAGATCTTCGGCATCCCGTACAACTTCGAGCGACCGTCCCTCGGGCGGATGCTGGGTGCGTACTGGCGCCCTGGCGAGGGGATGCTGGTGAACAAGCCGTTCGGCATCGGCTACACGCTGAATCTCGCCAACTGGCGCTCCTGGCTGGTGCTGGCCCTCGCGGGCTTGCTGCTATATCAGGAGCGTTCCTCCGCCGCCGGCGACAGCGGGGAAGACCCCGTCGAGGTCGTCGTCGATTAGCGAAGCTCCGCCTCGCCGAGCGCCTCGTTGAGGTCCTCGCGCACCCGTTCGCCGGTCTCACGGTCGCGGGCGGTCGTCACCACCCGGTTCTCCTGAACGCTGGAGCCGTTGCGTAACAGCAGGCGCACGTTCCCGTTGCCGTCCGCGCGGGTCGCCTTAGCCCGCAACCCGGACTGGCTACCGGTCCCCCCGGCGTCGATTGGCCCGGGGACGATCTTCTTCACGTGCGGGTGGCCTGCGACCGTACCCACCGCTCGACGGCCGTCCCGTCCGCCGATGAGAGTTGAGTGCGAACCGCCGAGTTTCTCTCGGGGGGCGGTCTCGACGACTTCCAGAGCACGCTCGCCGCGCCGGTCCAGCGCCGCCGCCACGGGCTCCTCGTCATCCGGCAAGCGGTAGAATTCGTAGTGGACCGCCGCCCGGACGGCCCCGATCACTGTCCGGTCGCCAGCGGCGTACACCTCTTCCGGGCGCTTGCGGTGGAGTTCGTCGGCGATCAACCCCGCGAAGTTGCGTAGCTCCCGGGACTCGTCCTCCCCCTCCTCGGGGGTGGTCGTCACCGTCCGCCGGCTAACGACCTCTTCTTCCAGCAGCGCGGTCACCGTCGCGCGATCCCGGGTACAGTCGAGCACGGCGGCGTCGGCGTTGACCGTCCGGCAGACTAGACAGTAATCTCCCGGCCGCTCCAGTGGCGTGCCACACTGCCGACAGTCCGCGCTCACACCTCCCGTTGGCCCGGACCGCGCATAAGCGGGCCGGTTCACCCCATCAGCGCCGGGTCGTCTTTCAGGTACTCCCGAAGCAGCACCGTCGCGTAGGAGCCTTTCGGCAGGGCGAACTGGAACGTGAGCGCGTCGCTCGCGTCACCCTTCCCCTGCGCCCCCGACTCGACGGCCAATCCCGTCCGGACCAGCACCGGCCGCCGGGTACCCGTCGAGCCGAATTCCCCCGGGAGGTCGAACGCCGACGGCTCGATGTCTGCATCCTCGAGCACCGCCCGCTCGATTTCGCCGGGGACGCTGTCGCCGAGTTCGGTTTCGGTCCCGACCAGCGGCGCCGTTACGAACGCCCGCCCGCGCTGGCAGTGGCGGGTAACAGTGTCCACCCGGGGCTCGTCGACGCGCTGGAGACGGCCGGTGTCCGGGTCACCTGCGTCGTCGGTGAAACACACCACATCCCCCGCGACGGGCCGGTCGAACGGGAGGCCACGCTCCATGCGCCGCGACAGTACCTGGTTGAACAGGTATGACTGGGCGGCGTTGACGAACAGTCGCTGGAGGTTCGTCGGCACCGCCTCTAGCGCCTCCCGGGGGGTCGCCCCTTCGACGAGCCGCGAGAGCATCGCGCGCTCGTAGCCCATCCGTGCAGGGAACCGCTTGAGGGCGCCCTGCCAGTCCGGATCGTCGGTCGCGGCCTGCTCGTCGACGTACGCGCGGGCCGCGCGGGTGTCCTCGGGTTCGCGCTCATCCGGGGCACCGAGGTACGCGAGCACGGCGCCCCGCCAGTCGCCCGCGACCGTGGCCAGCCCCACCTCGTGGGTAACCGCCCGGAGTGAGCCGAACCGTTGAGTGCCGAAAAAGTTCGGGACGCCCACGGTCGTCGCACCCCTAGCTGAGACGCCGTCAGTGCTCTCGGGGACGCCCTCGATTATCGGGCCGCCCTCGCCGGCGAATGCCGCGAGCTGTTTGGTCACGGTGCTCGCGGTCTCCGGCCGTTCGGGATCGCGGACCACTATCTCGAAGGCGTTCCCCCGGAGATCGCCGAACAGCACCGGCCGGCCGGCGCGGCCGACGACCTCGATGTCGGCGCTTGGGATTGTGATGTCTACAGTGTTAGTCTCGTAGTTCTCGACCGCGAACAGCTGTGTCGTCACCGCGCGCTTGTCCTTCGTGCCGGCCCAGGTGATCCGCTCGCGGCTGATCCCGAGGCGGTCGCTCAGCGCGCCCGCGAAGCCGTTGGTGTCCCGGTCCCGGAGGGTGACCCGGAGCACGAGGTGGGGGTACGCTCCCGGGTCGGCGTCGGCCGGTTCGGCGTCGAAGGACTCTATCTCGCGCACCCGGAACTCTTCCGGGCGGTCCCGTAGGCGGCCGCCGGTACCGTCGGCATCGCTGGCGTAATACTCCACGCCGTAGGCCCGCTCGCGCGGATGGGCGGGGCGCACTCAGGCCACCCCGCTCTCCGGTCGGCTCATTGCGCGTCCCTGTCGCCCGGGGGGCTTGTATCCATGGACTCCGGGACAAGGATGATAGGCCCCGGCGCCCTTCCGACGGACGTGTCCGGACTTGCCCTCGGCCCGTACCTGTGGGGGCAGATCACCCACCCCCTATCGCCCCACAGCGTCCACGTCACCGGCCCGGATGACCTCGCGGACGTCGCGGAGTGGTCGCGCGCGGAGCTGTACGCGACCGTCGAGGCCGCCGACGAGCGCGACCGGGTGGTCGTCGTCGACTACGGCCGCTCGCGGCTCTACCTCGCCCGCGAGGAGGACCTCGACTACACCCCGCCGGGTGCGCTGGGGGGACGCCAGCCGGCGCTGGCCGTCGCCGAGCCGCTGATCGCGACCCCCGGCGAGCCGGTGACCGTCGAGGAGGGCGACACGGTGACCGTCTCTCCGGAGTTTGACGTGCTCGTGCCCGCGTTCGATCTTGAGGAGATGGAGGAGGCGCCCCCGCCCGTGGAGCCGCTGCGCCG
>CAZLOO010000322.1:0-3327 GCA_964561055.1 uncultured Halobacteriales archaeon | reverse complement strand
GTGTGTCGGCCGGCACATAAAGACCGTCGACACGCTTTTTCGCCGGGGGGTCCCAGAGACGCCCATGGCAGACGAGTCCGGAACGGACGAGGTCGGCGCCGACGAGACCGGAAGCGACGACGGCGACGCCCGGCGGGCAGAGCGCACGCCCGAACGGTCCGGCGGGGGCGGACCCGGTGCCGGCGACGGCGCACAGCCGGGCATCCCCGAGGACGTGCGCACCTACGACCGCTTCACGAAAATCGAGGAGAGTACCTACGAGCGGGCGAACGAGTTCCTCCGCGAGCGGACCTACATCACGGCCCGCGAGTGGGCCATCGCCCGCCTGTGTGCCGACTTCCGCACGGAGACCGGCGTCGAGATGACGAAGATCGGTGAGAACCTGCCGGAGCTAGTGCCGTTCATGGAGGACACTTACACCCCCCAAGCGGTGAACCAGGCCCGCGCGGCGTTTGAGGAAAAGATACGCACCGCCGGTGCCACCTTCCTCTACGGGGCGATGTGTGACTTCTTCACCGCCGAGGAGCTGGACGACATCATGTACGAGGCCACGGAGGTGGCGAAGTTTCTACTGGAGGTCGAGGGGGTGGATCTCTCCGTCGACGAGGAGCTGGAGGCCGAGGAGCGCATCTCCAGCGTGATGCGGGAGGTCCGCGAGGCGTCCGCGGAGCTTCGCCAGGAGGAGCTCGCGGAAGGGGACTGAGCCCCAGAGAGAGCGAGACGACACGACACAATCTATACCGTTCCGTACTCTCGCCGGCGACGGCCGACCGAGTCGAAGGGTCCCGCATGCACACAGCGCGGGTACGTGGTCTGTCTCTAGGTCGGGCACCACGGTGCTGGTCCACGACGCCGACCGCTACCGGCCGGTGGCCTGGCTTACCGGCCCGGAAGCGGTCACAGTCGAGGGACAACCCCTCACCGTGGAGGGACAGGACAGCGGCCAGCGCCTGCGAGGACTGCGAGCTCCCGCCGGCCCGGAGCGAGCAGGGCGCCGCCTTCGGGAGGTGTGTCGACCGCTCCTGCAGTCCCCTGGAGAGGGCGGTATAGGCGACGTTCGATGGGGAGTGAGACGGTCTGGTCTTCGCCGCCGTTCTCGAGGTAGAACGGGGCTGGCCAGGGATGCGCACCGCCAGCCTGACCGAGGGCTGTCCCACGAGCCATGGGATACCGGACGGACGGATCGTGGGCACCTGTGACTGCGGCCTGCCGAGGTCCGGGACGACTGACGAAGCGCGCTGTCTCGACGACGCCTGTGAGCGAGCCTGAGGGGGTGGATACTTGCCGCACCGCCCCCCAACCGGGGTATGGAGGCGACCCTGGATGGCGACACGGTGCGGCTCGAACCGCCCGGCCGCGAGCGGTTCTACGACAGCCGGGGCTACGGCCGCCCCCGCGGCGATGGACTCGACCTGACGCCCGTCGAGGCCGCCCACCTGCTGTACCGGGGCGACGTCGACGGCGTGGACGGCCACGACTTCCGAGACTTCCTCGCGGCGACGGGCGCGTTCGTCGAGTTCCTCGTGTATAAGAACTTGCGGGACCGGGGATTCTATTTGTCGCCGGCCAGGAAGGGGTGGGTCGAGAACCCTGAAGGTGACCTCGTCGTCTACCCTCGCGGCAAGGGGCCGTGGGACGACGCCGTCGCCCATCGGGTTCGGGTGATCTCTGAGCGTGAGACGCTGTCGGCAGCCGAGTTGGCGGGCACGCTGGCAGTGGTGGACGAGGAGAGCGAGATAACGTACTTTGAGGTCGGCGAGCCGTCGATGGACGGCGCCACCGACCACCCGCTCCCAGAGGGGGTAGCGGGGTGCCTGCTTTCGGACCGGGTCGTGCTGTGGGATCCTCCGGAGGGGCTGTACGAGCGGTCGTTCTATGGCCAACCCTTGGAAGGCCGGGGCTCGGAGGGGCCGCTGCAGTGTTCGCTGGTGGAGGCGGCCGACCTCGCCGGCAGAGATGTGCTCGCCGTCGAGGGGGGCAAGCAGGCCGTCGTCGAGCGGGGCCATGCCGTCGAAGGCGAGCGGTTCGACCGCCGGCTGACCGCCTACCGGGCGCTCCGGGAGGCGGGGGCGGTCCCCAAGACCGGCTACAAGTTCGGCGCGGACTTCCGGGTGTACCGGGAGGTGGAGTCGGTAGAGTCGCTCGGCCACTCGGCGTACCTCGTGCGCGTGGTTCCCGCGGGAGCGACGTTCGATCCGCGGGACCTGGCGCTGGACGTCCGGTTGGCCGGCGGGGTGCGCAAGACGCTGGTGCTGGCGCTCGTCGGTGAGGACCTGGAGTGGCGGTCGGTGTCGCGGCTCACCCCGTGACCGGCTCGCGCCAGTTCACCCGTACCGTGCCGATGACGAAGTCGTCGGGCGTCTCCTCGTCACGGACGATCTGGATCGTGTTGGTCCCCTCAACGAGCTCGGTGCCGGTGACCACGTCCATCCAGCACTGCCAGCCCTGGTTGGGCGGGAGGTCGAAACCGGACAGCGACTCCCCATTGATGTGGATCTCGTGGCCGTACTCGCCCACGTCGAGCGCCTGGACCGTGACGTAGGCGTCGCGGGCGGCCGCGACCGGGACGGTGAAGCCCTTCTCGCTGGAGCGGTCGCCGACGAACTCCGCCCACGGCACGTCCATCCCCTGGCTTGTGGCCCCGAGGTGCTCCGAGAACTCGACGAGCGCGTAGTTCGCGCGGTACGCCGGACCGTCGCTCATACGGGTGATGCGCACGGCGCACACTTAGCAACAGCGACACGCGGCGGACGTCGGGCGTGGCCGGGGCGGGCCGCGAGGCGGACGCCCCGTCCGGGGTCACAGCCAGGGACCCCAGCCCGTGTGGCCGACGGGAGGCGAAGAAATGGAGGTCCTCGGGATCGACGCCGTCGCGGCTGGCCGGGCCGTCCGGCGAGTCGCCGTGGAGGGCGGTCATCGCTCGCCCTCGCGGTCGGTGCGGTCGCGTTCAGAGCCCGGCTGGAGGCCGGGGCGAGCGATGGACTCGAGAGCCTGGGCCGGGCGCGGGCTGAACTGGTGGGTCCAGGCCACGTCCCCGCTGGCGCCGGCGGCCGCGCAGGTGGCGAAGTACGCGTACCCGGTCAGCGCTCGCCGGCCGCGCTCGGTAAACTCGTAGTAGTTGGCCCGCCCGTCCCGGACACGGATTCGCAGGAGGTCGTGGTCGACGAGATCCGACAGCCCGGGGTACAGCTGTCCGGGGAGGAGGGGCTCCTCGTAGACGGCCTCGAGGGCGCCCTTGAGCCCGACCCCGTAGGGATGGTCGTGGCGGGGGGTGTCCGGCTCGTAGAGGCCAACGGCGGCCAGCAGGTCCCGGCGGAAGGCGTTCAG
>CAZLOO010000321.1:0-3334 GCA_964561055.1 uncultured Halobacteriales archaeon | reverse complement strand
CGTACTCCTCGGGCCGGAGCACGAGATGCATCGCCAGCGCGTCGATCAGCGCCGTATCGTACTCGTAGCCGTTCTCCTCGGCGATATCCGTCACCGACTCCAGAAACTGGCCATCAGTGACTCGCATCACGTTGGCCTTGTGGGTGACGGTGACGTCATAGCCGTGCTCGGCGGCGTACTCGAAACCGAACTCCCCGATGGCGCGGGAGGCTCTGTCGGTGATCACCCGCGTGAGCGTAGTGACCCCCTCGGCGATCTCGTTCTCGATGCCGGAGTACACGCCCTCCGTGTTCTCACGGATGAAAACCAGATCCGTCTCCGGCGCGATGGCGTCAACCCCGGGGTAAGCTCGAGCCGGGCGGACGTTGGCAAAGGAGCCGACGATCCGTCGGAGCGGGAGCACGACGTCGGCGGACGTCTCACCGACAGCGCCGAACAGCACGGCGTCGGCGCGCTCGACGGTCGCGACGGTCTCAGCCGGCAGCGGATCGCCGGTCTCCTCGCGCACCGCGTCGCCGGCGCGGGCCTCCTCGAACCTGAGATCGGCGACGGCGTCCAGCACACGACGGGCGGCCGGTACGACTTCGTGGCCAATCCCGTCTCCCTCGATGACGGCGATACGGTGTGTCATGGCGCCACCTCCACCGGGAGCCGGATTGAGCCTGTCGGTCCCGTCACTGCTCGACGTATGGCAGGTCGGCGGCGGTCGCCTCCACCTTTGAGAGGTTGGAATACATCAGCGCGGTGGTGTCCCAGATGCCATCCACCAGCGCCTCGCGCATTGCGCTGTCGATGTCGACGTCGACCTCGCGGCCGCCGTAGCGGACGACACTCTCCTCGACGTCGATTTCTACGTCCTCATCTGGGTGCTCGCGCACCCACTTCTGGAGGGCGGTCACTACCTCCTCGTCGGCAGTCACGGCGGGGATACCGATGGACTTGCAGTTGTCCCGGAAGATCTCCGCGAACGACTCCCCGACAACGCCGTCGATGCCCCAGCGCATCATCGCCTGGGGGGCGTGCTCTCGGGAGGAGCCACAGCCGAAGTTCTTGTTGACGACGGCGATTGAGGCGCCCTCGTAGCGGTTGAGGGGGTGGTCGTTGAACTTTCCGTCGTCGTTCCTCCGGGCGTCGTAAAACAGGTAATCTGCCATGTTCTGAAAGGTGACTTCCTTCAGGAACCGCGCTGGCAGTATCTGGTCGGTGTCGATATCGTCGCCCGGGATCGGGACGCCCGCGCCGCTGACTTCGGTGATGTGCTGGTCATCGGTCACTGTCGCTCACCCCCGGTGAGCGGGAGCATCAGTCGGCCACCTCCCCTTCGCCTTCGCCGGAGCCGGAGCCGCTTCCGGCGCGGGCGGGCGGGTCCAGCCGCCGAACGTCGGTCACCTCACCGGTGACCGCTGCGGCCGCGACCATCGCTGGGCTCATCAGCACGGTTCGACCGTCCTCGGAGCCCTGCCGGCCCACGAAGTTCCGGTTCGATGAGGACGCGCAGGTCTCGTCGCCGACCAGCGAGTCGTCGTTCATCGCCAGGCACATTGAACAGCCGGCCTCGCGCCACTGGAAGCCGGCCTCGATGAACGTCTCGTCGATGCCGCGCTCCTCGCAGCGGCGCTTCACCGTCTGGGAGCCCGGCACCGCCAGCGCGCGCACGCCGTCGGCGACGCTCCGGCCCTCCAGTACGGCCGCGGCCTGCTCGAAGTCCGACACCCGGCCGTTCGTACAGGTGCCCAGGAACGCGACGTCGACGTCGTAGCCCAGCATCGTGTCGCCGGGCTCGTGACCCATGTGGTCGTAGGCCTTCCGGGCTGCGGTCCGGTCGGACTCGGCCTCGAAGGAGTCCGGCGCCGGGATGGGTTCGCTCACCTCTACGACCTGTCCTGGGTTGACACCCCAGGTGACCAGCGGATCCACCCCGTCCATGTCGACGGTCACTACGTCGTCGTAACTTGCATCAGCGTCGCTGGCGACCGACTCCCAGTACTCGCGGCGCTCTTCGAACGCCTCCCCCTCGGGGACGTACTCGCGGCCGCGCAGGTAGTCGTAGGTGGTTTCGTCGGGGTTCACGTAGCCCGCTCGGGCGCCGCCCTCGATGGACATGTTACAGACCGCCAGTCGGCCCTCCATGTCCATCTCGCGGATCACGGGCCCGCCGTACTCGTATACGTGGCCGACACCGCCGTCGACGCCGAGCTGCTGGATGATGCGGAGCACGACGTCCTTGGGGTACACGCCTTCCCCAAGGCTGCCAGTCACCTCGATGCGGCGCACCCTCTGTTTCTCGGCGGCGATACAGCCAGTGGCGAATACGTCTCGTATCTGTGAGGTGCCTATCCCGACGCCGATGGAGCCGAACGCGCCATGGGTTGAGGTGTGGGAATCCCCGCAGGCGACAGTCATCCCTGGCTGGGAAAGCCCCAGCTCCGGGGCAACGACATGGGTGATGCCCTGCTTGCCTGAGTCCAGCCCGAAGAACGTGATGCCACTTTCCTCGACGTTTCGCTCCAGCGCCGACAGCATCGTCTCGGCCTGGTCGTCCGCCAGCGGCCGGTCGCGCTTCCTCTCTTCGGTCGGGACGATGTGGTCCGTTGTCGCGAACGTGCGGTCCGGGAACGCGACGTCCATCCCGCGCTCGCGCAGCATCGAGAACGCCTGTGGACTGGTCACCTCGTGGACCAGGTGAAGCCCGACGAACAGCTGGTCCTGGCCGTTCGGCAGCTCCGTTACCTTGTGACGCTCCCACACCTTGTCGTACAGGGTGCCCTCGCTCATACGGGCATCCCGGGTCTTGTCCCGCTCATCGTACTGCGTCGCGGCCCTCGTTGCCGCGCTCGTAGGTGGCCTGCGTTCCCTCCCCGTCCGGCGGCTCGTGGTCGATGTCACGGAGCGTGTCGTCGTCCGCGTCCTCCTCGACCTCGGTGTCGCTCTCGGCCTCGCGCTCGGGATCGCGCCCGCCGTCGGTCGCCAGGACCGGCCCGCGCCGGTAGGTGGTAGTTTCGCCGAACGACTTGTCCGTGTACGGGTTCGTGTGGCTGATCTCTCCCAGTCGCTTTCGCTCAGTCATCGGCCGGCACCTCCGTCTCCTCGGCGGCTTCCTCCTCGTCGGCCCACGCGAACAGCCCGCGCAGGCGCTCGCCGACCTCCTCGATATCGTGGTTCAGTTCCGCGTGGCGGCGTTGGGTGTAGGAGGGGCGCCCGGCCTGGTTCTCGGTGACCCACTCGCGGGCGAATTCACCGTTCTGGACTTCCTCGAGCACTTCGCGCATGTTCTCGCGGACGCCCTCGTCGATGATCTCCTCGCCCCGCGTGAGGCCACCGTACTCGGCGGTGT
>CAZLOO010000320.1:0-3354 GCA_964561055.1 uncultured Halobacteriales archaeon | reverse complement strand
AGCAGACCGCTCATGCGGGCGCTTTTCATAGTCCTCGCGCTGGTCCAGGGTGCCGACCTCATCGGTGCCGCCGATTGCGGCCGTGGGGTTGGTGCTGTCACCCTCGCCCGCACGGGTAACACCCCCGTCCGTCGTCGCGGGCCGGGCAGGGCTCGCTGTTGTTATCGGTGATGTAGCCGCCGCAGTACTCACAGACCGGCGGCTCCACCTCAACGGTGCGGCTCACGCCGTCTCACCTCCCAGAAGACGGACACGCCAGTCTCTGCTGTCCTTGCCGAAACCGTCAGAATTCCACTTAAGAGAGTGGGTTCGGGCGGATTTGAACCGCCGGCCTCCTCCATGTCAAGGAGGTGTCATAACCGACCTAGACCACGAACCCTTGCATATCGTGATACCGCGGAGACGTACTTCAACCTTTCCGAAGGCGTTCGGGCGTTCAGAGTAGGTCCCACGCTCCCGACAGGGTTAAACCGATGCACAGATTTGTACACAACCACACACACCTGAACATTGGTGATACGAAATGCAGGACACGATACGGCGGGTGGCCGACGGTGAGAACCTCACACAGGCCGAGGCCCGCGAGACGGCAGGAGCGGTGTTCGACGGAGCCACGGAGGCTCAAATCGGTGCGCTGCTGGCTGCGCTCCGGGCAAAGGGCGAGACGGAGGCCGAGATTGCCGGCTTCGCCGAGGGGATGCGCGACGCGGCGCGCACCATCGACCCCGGACTGAGCCCGCTGGTCGACACCTGCGGCACCGGCGGTGACGACTACGACACCATCAACGTCTCCACAGCAAGCGCGATGGTGGCGGCCGGCGCCGGCGTGCCCGTGGCGAAACATGGTAACTACTCCGTATCCTCCTCCTCGGGGAGCGCCGACGTTCTAGAGGTCGCAGGGGTGACCATCGACGCCGAGCCGCCCGCCGTCAAGCACGCCATCGAAGAGCACGGCGTCGGGTTCATGCTGGCGCCCGTCTTCCACCCCGCGATGAAGGCGGTCATCGGCCCACGACGGGAACTCGAGATGCGCACCGTATTCAACGTGCTCGGACCTCTGACGAATCCCGCGGGCGCCGACGCACAGGTCGTCGGAGTGTACGACCCAGATCTTGTACCGGTACTGGCGCGAGCGCTTTCCCGGATGGGCGTCGAGCGGGCGCTAGTAGTCCACGGCGCTGGGATGGACGAAATAGCGCTCCACGCCCCCACGACCGCCGCCGAAGTCAAGAACGGCGAGTTGACCGAGTACACCATCACGCCCGCGGATCTCGGCTTGGAGAGTGCGCCCGTCGAGGCGGTCGCCGGCGGCACCCCCGAGGAGAACGCCGACGACATGCAGGCCATCCTCACCGGCGAGGAGACCGGCCCAAAGCGGGACATCGTCCTCGCCAACGCCGGCGCCGCGGTGTATGTCGCCGGCGAGGCCGATAGCCTGCAGGCGGGAGTCGAGCGGGCACAGGAGGCAATCACGTCGGGCGGAGCCGCCCGGAAGCTGGAGGCGTTGAGAGGCGCGTGATGCGGGTAAAGATCTGCGGTGTCACGACCGAGCACGACCGGGACGCCGTCGTGAGCGCCGGTGCGGACGCGCTCGGTCTCATCGCCGGCGTGGACGTGGACACCCCCCGGGAGATCACCCCAGAGCGGGCCGCCGAACTGGCAGGAGGGACCCCGCCGTTCGTCTCGACGGTGCTCGTAACGATGCCTGACAACCCCGACGAGGCCGCCGACCTTGTCAAGCGGGTGCGCCCGGATGCCATCCAGGTCCACGCCAGCGGCCCGGGGTCGATTGCCGACATCGCTGATCGCGTGCCAGTTCGGGTGGTTGCGGCCGTCGACGCCGCGGACGACCGGTTGGGGGCGTACGCCGAGGCGGCCGATGCCCTGCTAGTGGACGCGCTGGATGATAACGGCGCCGGCGGCACCGGCGATACAACGGACTGGAACCGCGCGCGGGCGGTGGTAGACGCCCTTGAGGTGCCAGTGGTGCTGGCCGGCGGGCTGACTCCCGAGAACATCCGGGAGGCGACCACCTCGGTCCGGCCGTTCGGGGTCGACGTCGCCAGCGGCGTCGAACGGGCCGGCGGAGAGAAAGACCACGACGCGGTGCGCTCGTTCGTCCGGCGCGCTCGCGAGGCGACGCTCCGGGGGGTGCAGTGATCATGTCGGACACTGTCCTCGATCTTGACCGCGAGACGTTCGTGGATCTCACCCAGGGGGATCGCCCGGCGGTCGTGCGCGCGTCGGCGCCGCTCCCGGCGGTGGACCCCCTGGCGGCGTACGCCACCCTCCGGGCGGCCAACGGGCCGTACACGTTCCTGCTGGAGAGCGCGGAGAAGGTCGCCTCCAGCGATCCGGATGGCGCGTTCGCCCCCGGCGAGAACAGCCGCCATGCTCGGTTCTCCTTTGTCGGCTACGACCCAGCCGCCGTGATCACCGTTGAACCCGACCGGACGGAGGTCGAAGTGCTCGACTCCCGGTACGAGGGGATCGTTGACCCCGCGGTCGGCCCGAAGGCGGATGCGCTGGACAGTCTCCGGTCGGCGCTGCCCGACGTCGTCCTCCAGGGATTCCCGGATACCGACCGCCAGCAGCTTGACGGCGGGCTGGTTGGCTTTCTCGCGTACGACGCGGTGTACGACCTGTTCTTAGAGGAGATCGGCATCGAGCGACCGGACTCGCGGTTTCCGGACGCGGAATTCGTGCTCAGCGACGCCACCATCGCCTTCGACCACGCTGACGGGACCGCCCGGCTGGTGTTCACGCCGGTCGTCCAGCCCGAGGAGGAGGCCGGCGCCGTATATGACGAGCTCGTCGCGGAGGCCGAGCGGGTCACCGACCTACTCGAGGACCCCGTCGCCGAGGAGGGCGAGTTCCGCCGCGAGCGCGAGACCGCCGGCTCGCAGGCGGAGTACGAGGACGCCGTCCGGCGCGCCAAGGAGCACGTCCTTGACGGGGACATCTACCAGGGCGTCATCTCACGGAGCCACGAACTCGAAGGCGAGGTCGACCCAGTGGCGTTCTACCGGGCGCTCAGGGAGATCAACCCCTCGCCGTATATGTACCTGCTCGCCCACGACGACCTCACCGTCGTCGGCGCCAGCCCGGAGACGCTGGTCTCCGTGCGCAGCGAGGAGGTGATGATGAACCCCATCGCGGGCACCACCGACCGCGGCACTGGTCCCGTCGAGGACCGTCGGCTGGCCGGCGAGATGCTCGCCGACGGGAAGGAGCGCGCCGAACACACGATGCTGGTCGACCTCGCGCGAAACGACGTCCGCCGGGTGAGCGAGGCCGGCAGCGTCCGCGTCGAGGAGTTCATGAACGTGCTGAAGTACAGCCACGTCCAGCACA
>CAZLOO010000319.1:0-3367 GCA_964561055.1 uncultured Halobacteriales archaeon | reverse complement strand
GACCACTCGAAGGACTCCCGGGCCGTCTCGTAGCTGTCGTAGTCCGGCATCACCTGCCAGGTCATAGCCGCGGTTCGGCGACCCACCTCTTGTGGATTCGGGTGCCGGCGGCCCTGAACAGGGACAACAGTATTAGGCGTGCATCGTGGAGTGGGCGCGTATGAGGCGACGACAGGACCGACCGCGGGTCGGGAGGGAGGGGCGGCCGTGACCGCGAGCAGCAGCATGAGCACGGACGCGAGCGCGCTGGACGCTGAAGGGCTGCGCAAGGAGTTCGGCGAGCTGACGGCCGTCGACGGGGTGTCGTTCAGCATCGAGAAGGGGGAGTTCTTTACGCTGGTCGGCCCCTCCGGCTGTGGGAAGACTACCCTGCTCCGGATGCTATCCGGGCTGGAGGAGCCGACCGCGGGAACCGTTCGCATCGACGGTGCCGACACCACCCGAATCCCCGCCGAGCGGCGGCCCACTAGCATGGTGTTTCAGGACCTGGCGCTGTTCCCGCATAAGGACGTCCTCGGCAACGTCTGCTTCGGGCTGAAGATGCAGGGAGTCTCTCGGAGCGAGCGCGAGGAGCGGGGCCGGGAGATGCTCGAGCTGCTGGGGCTGGAGGGCTACGGCGACAACCACGTCGAGGAGCTTTCGGGCGGCGAGCGCCAGCGGGTGGCGCTGGGGCGGTCGCTTTTGACCGAGCCGGACCTGCTGCTCCTCGACGAGCCGCTGGCGTCCCTGGACGTGAAGCTGCGCCGGGAGATGCAACTGGAGCTACGGCGCATCCACGGCGACCTGGGCTCGACCTTCCTCTATGTCACCCACGACCAGCAGGTGGCGCTCACCGCCAGCGATCGTATCGGCGTAATGAACGACGGCAACCTCGTCCAGGTCGGCACTCCACAGGAGGTGTATGAGGAGCCCGCGACGCCGTTCGTCGCGGAGTTCATTGGTGAGACCAACCTCTGGCCCGGCAAATGCGAAGACGGCGTGATCGCGACCGACGAAGGTCTGGAGATCGCCGCCGGCCGCGGCGAAACGGCCACCGAGGGACGGGTCCACGTTTCGGTGCGACCGGAGCGCATCGACATCGCCGCTGACCCTGTCGAGGCTGACAACGCCTTCGAGGGGACCGTCGCTGACCGTATCTACGAGGGCGACGACATCACTTACCAGGTGGCGGTCAACGGCACCGACCTGCAGGTCGAGCAGCCGGCAAAGGAGAGCCGCAGGCTGTTCGAGCCCGGCGACAGCGTCGGCGTCGGCTTCGACCGTGAGAACGCCTACGTCGTGACGGGGCGATGAGTACGGACACCACGCTCGGGGCGGCCTACCGCCGCATCGACGGCCTCTCGACGGAGCTTAAGGGTGCGCTGGTCGCGCTCCCCCCGGTTGCCTACCTCACGGTCTTTTTCGTGGTGCCGCTGTTCAGCATCCTCAACTACAGCGTCCGGGTCCAGCGGGAGCTGCGGATAACGGGGGAGTTCACCCTCGCGCACTACGCCGAGGTTCTCACCAGCGGTACCTTCCAAGGCGCGCTGTTCTACAGCGTCCGGGTAGCGCTCGTGACGACGGTGCTCGCGCTGGTCGTTGGGACGCCGGTGGGCTACTACCTCGCTACGGAGGTTGGCGAACAGCTGCGGAACGTGCTGCTGTTTCTGGTAATCGCGCCGCTGTGGATCAACTTCTTCGTGCGGGCCTACGCGATGATACAGCTCGGCTCCCCCCGCGGGTTCCTCAACGGCTTTCTGGTCTCCTCCGGGGTGCTGGCCGAGCCGCTCCAGGGGCTGATCTACAGCCAGCCGGCCGTCGTGTTCGGGCTGGTGAGCCTCTATCTGCCGCTGGCGGTGCTACCGGTGTACGCCGTCCTCCGGGAGATGGAGGCTGCCTGGCTGGAGGCTGCCCGCGACCTGGGCGCCGGCCCGCTACGGGTTCACCGCGAAGTGACACTGCCGGCGGCGCTCCCGGGGCTCATCCTTGGGGGGCTGTTCGTGTTCCTGTTGTCGCTCGGTAACCAGGCGGTGCCGCGCATCCTCGGCGGGGCGAAAAACACGACCTACGCCGAGGCGATACTGCTCCAGCTCGAGGGGTCGGTCAACTGGCCGGTCGCCGCCGCCGCCTCCGGTGTGATGATGGTGTTCGTCGTGGTGGTGCTCGTGGCTGTCTTCAACGTGTTCGACATGGAGGAGCTGTTCTGATGGCGGGACTGCGCGACATCCTCGGTTACGGCCTCCGGCTGTGGGTGGCGGCGGTGTACGTGCTGCTGTTCGCGCCTATCGTGGTGATGGTAGCGTTTTCCTTCGACGGTAGCCCCATCCCTATCTACCCGCTGAACGACCTCACAACCCAATGGTATACCCAATTGTTCGGTCCCTACCGGGCCGATTATATCGACCCGCTGCTCACCTCGCTGCAGGTGTCACTGCTGACGGCGGTGATCGCCACCACGCTGGGCACGCTCGGCGGGTTCGCCATCTCCCGCTATGAGTTCCGCGGTGACGGCGTCTACCCGTTCGTGCTGGCGACACCGGCGATGGTGCCGCCGCTGATCTCCGGGTTCGGCATCCTCGCGTTCATCCAGCAGGGGCTGGGCATCCAGCCCTCGAAGTACACCGTCGTGCTCGGCCACGTGGCGCTGACGATGCCGTTCGCAGCGTTCGTCGTGGCCGCCAAGCTCGGGCCCGAGCAGGAACTCGAGCGGGCCGCCCGCGACTTGGGGGCGAGCTACCTCCAAATGGTCCGGGAGGTGACCCTCCCGATGTTAGGGCCGGCGATCGTCGCCAGCCTCCTGTTGACGTTCACCATCTCCTTCGGGGAATCGGCTATGGTGTTCCTGCTCTCCGGCGGGGACACCCTACTGCCGGTGGCGCTGGCTGAGCGGTTCCAGGCCGGCATCAGCCCCCGTTACAACGCCGTCTCCACGCTGGTGGTGCTGATAACGTTCGGGCTGTTCACGGTCGCCGAACTGACCCGTCAGTACCTCGGAAACTGACGCCCGCTGGCGAGCCGACCAGTCGCCCTCTCCGTGGTTTTTATATACCCGCTCGCGGTGAGTGATATCGTATGTCACGAGAGCACACCAGTCTGAAGCGGCGACGGTACCTCGCCGGGCTCGCGGCCGCGGGCACGGCGGGACTGGCCGGCTGTTCTGGCCGGAGTGGCGACGGTAGCGATGGCGGCGACGGCGGCGACGGTAGCGACGGCAGCGACGGTAGCGACGGCAGCGACGGTGGCAGCATGGAGTCGTACTTCGGCGTCGAGGGGCCGTTCGCCGACAGCATTACCGGCCTCACGTGGAGCGGCTGGGACGTCCCCTCGGTGACAGGGAAGTTCAACAACGACACCGGGCTCTCCGTCTCCGCGGACTACATCGGCTCGG
>CAZLOO010000318.1:0-3373 GCA_964561055.1 uncultured Halobacteriales archaeon | reverse complement strand
GCCCGGTTGCGGGACTTCGAGAACGCCTTCCCCGCGATGTTGACGAACCCGCAGGCAATCACCGCCCGGGGCTCATTGTAGCCAACGCCGTGGAGCAGCGCCGGCCAGAACACGGTGTGATGCTGAATAATGTCCTGGCCGATGACGTGAATAATCTCTCCGTCTTCCTTCCAGGTCCGCTCCCAGTCGTACACCTCCGGGCCGACCTGATCGGTGTACTGCCGAGAGGCAGCGACGTACTCTGTCGGCGCGTCCACCCAGACGTATAGCACGAGATCCTCGCGGCCGGGGTACTCGATCCCCCAGTCGAGGTCCCGCGTGATACACCAGTCCTGGAGTTCCCCCTCGATCCACTCCCGGGGACGGGTGCGGGCATTCTCCGTGCCCTCCAGCCGGTTGATGAATCCCTGGAGGTACTCTTGGAACTCCTGTAGCCGGAAGAACTTGTGCTCGCGCTCACGGTACTCCGCGGGATTACCGGTGATCGTCGAGCGAGGATCCTCTATCTCCCCAGGCTCGAGGTGGCGGCCACAGCCCTCGTCGCACTCGTCGCCGCGGGCCTGCTCGCCGCAGTACGGACAGGTACCCTCGACGTAGCGGTCCGGCAGCGCCTGGTCGGCCTCCGGATCCCAGGCGACGAGTATCTCCTTCTCGTAAACGTACCCTTCCTCCTCAAGGCGCTCGACGAACTCCAGAGTCTGCTCGACGTTGGTCGGCTGGCGGGTGTGGCCGTAGAAGTCGAAATCGACGTTGAACTGAGGTATCTGGGCAGCGTGTTGCTCGTGATAGTGCAGCGCCAACTCCTCAGGGTCGATCCCCTCCTGGGCGGCGTTCACCGCGATGGGGGTACCGTGCATGTCCGACCCGCAGACGAACGCCGTCGTCTGTCCGAGCTTCTCCAGTGCCCGCGCGTAGGCGTCTCCGCCGACAAGACTGCGGAGGTGACCGACGTGCAGGTCGCCGTTCGCGTACGGCAGCCCGCAGGTCACCACCGCCGGGGGCTCCGTTGGGAACTCCTCGTGGCTCATGTTCGTGTGGCTGTCCAAGCGGTCCTGCGGGGGTAAAACCCGCTGGTTCGGGTTGCGTGCATTGGTGTCTCGGCTGTCGGTTGGAGGCGGTGCATCACCGGCGCGGGTTCGCCGTCGAGCAGGAGCATGAGGCTACCACGACGGGTCCACCGCTGCCGCTGGGCCTACCGCATGAGAAGTACGTCGCCGGGTGTCACGGCGCTATCACACGCCCGTTTGAGCAGGGCAAGTCATAAGCCCACCGTCGTCAGGCGAGGCCACAGAACCGGCGATGGAGCCGGAGTTAGTAACTCATATACAGCGGCCGTCCGTGTGAAGAACAACCATGAGCCAATCGTACGACCGCGGCGCGGTCGAGAGTTTCAGCCGGTGGACGGAGTTCTCCGCCGGCATGTGGGCCTGGGTGTTCCACAAGTTCACCGGCTGGGTGCTCGTGGGCTACCTGTTCACCCACATCGCGGTGCTGAGCACGGCCATCCCGGCCGCAGATGGGGTCGCCGCCGGCGGGGTAGACATCTACACCGGGACGCTGCGGGGCCTAGAGGAACTGTTGATCGTGCGCTTCCTTGAGGTCGGCCTGCTCGCGGTGGCGGTGTTCCACATCCTCAACGGCGTGCGGCTGCTGTTCGTAGACCTCGGGCTCGGCCTGGGGTCGCAGGACCGCAGCTTCTACGCCTCGCTCGTGCTGACCGGCGCGATCGTCGTCGCGAGCGTCCCCACCTTCCTCGGAGGTGCGATCTGAGATGGCGGAGTACTATTCCTCATTTAGTCGGTCGGACAGCCGGTGGCTGTTTCAGCGGCTCACCGCCGTTTTCCTCATCGGGGTGCTGGCGTTCCACTTCGTACTGCTGCACTTCGTCCACCACGCCGCCGAAATAACGTTCATGGGTACCCAGACCCGGATGAGCTCGCTGGGTTACTTCCTCACGATGGTGGGCTTTCTCGTGGCCGCCACTTTCCACGGGGTCAACGGTGTGTACAATGCGCTGGTCAACCAGGGCCTGGAAGGACGACCACGCCAGGTCGTGAAAGCCGGGTTGATCATCGCCGGCCTCGCGCTGATCGTCCAGGGTATCCGGGTGTCCGTCGCGATGACCAACCTCGTCTGACAATGAGCACGCAAGTACCCGAAACCGAACAGGAGACCGAAGAACAGGAGCAGGAACAGCCGGTTCCGGCGTCGGAGACGTCACCGCACCAGCAGCGCCGCATGGCCGAGAAGCGGGACCGCGCTGAGCAGCGCCAGCGCGAGAAGGAGGAGAGCGAGAAGGAGTTCGACGGGCCGACGCGGACGCTGAAGGTGTTCCGCTATGACCCGGACGTCGAGGAGAAGCGTGAGCCCCGCTTCGATGAGTTCGTCGTCCCCTATCACAAGGGGATGACGGTACTGGACGCGCTCATCTACGCGCGGGACACGTACGACTCCTCGCTTACCTTTCGACACTCTTGCCGACAGGCCATCTGTGGTTCGGACGCGATGTTCGTCAACGGCCGCCAGCGGCTCTGCTGCAAGACCCAGCTCAGCGACCTCGACGACCCGGTCCGGGTGGAGCCGCTCCCGCATCAGGAAGTCGTGAAGGACTTAGTGGTTGATATGGAGCACTTCTACGATCAAATGGAGGCCGTCGAGCCGTACTTCCAGGGTCAGAGCCTTCCAGAGGGACTCAACGAGCAGCGCCAGTCACGGGCCAACCGCGAAGAGATAAAGATGTCCACCCGTTGTATCTGGTGTGGCGCCTGCACCTCCTCTTGCAATATCGCCGCAGGCGGCAACTACCTCGGCCCGGCGGCAGTGAACAAGGCCTACCGGTTCATCATGGACGAGCGCGAGGGCTCGGAGATGAAAGAACAACGCCTGGAAATCATGGAACAGGAGAACGGTGTGTGGCGCTGCCAGACCCAGTTCTCCTGTACGGAGGTCTGCCCGAAGGACATCCCCCTCACCGAGCACATCCAGGAACTGAAACGGGAGGCGGTGAAGTCGAATCTGAAGTTCTGGTAGCTCACTCTACAGAAGCCGTTCGGGGCCGCACGGATACCGGCACGGCGCCCGTGCGAAGGCAACCCTCAAGTCAGTCACAGCACAACAGAGAGGTACGCATTCCCATGGCTATCCACGAATACGACGTCGTCGTCGTCGGCGCGGGCGGGGCGGGCCTGCGCGCGGCCATCGCGGCACAGGAGGAGGGTGCCGACGTGGCGATGGTCTCGAAGCTCCACCCCGTCCGGTCACACACCGGCGCGGCCGAAGGCGGCATCAACGCCGCCCTCCGGGACGGCGACTCCTGGGAGGACCACGCCTACGACACGATGAAGGGGTCGGACTACCTCGGCGACGCCCCCGC
>CAZLOO010000317.1:0-3388 GCA_964561055.1 uncultured Halobacteriales archaeon | reverse complement strand
AGTTGTTGGGTCCGAGCTCCAGCTCGAACGCCTCGCTGTCGTCGACGCTCTCGCGACCGAGATTCACCTGAATGACTTCGCGATAGTTCGCCGGCTGTGGCCCCATCCCGCCCGCGATGCGCTCGACGAAGGCTTCCTCGCTCTCCTCGAAGACGGGCAACCGCTCACGGAGCTCGCCCAGCGTCGCGACGAACGGGCCAGCAATGCCGTCGCTCGGGTCGAAGTGTCCCGGCGCCACCCGGAGGTCGTCGTCGAAACCCGCGAGCCGCTCGGTGAGCGTGCGGTACAGCTCACGGGCGTACTCCGGAGCTGCAGCGTGGCCTTCTTGAAGGTCCGGGCGGGGGACTCGCCGAAGGAACAGACTGTCACCGGTGAGCAGCAGGTCGCTGACCCGGTAGGCGGTCATCCCGGTGGTGTGGCCCGGGGCGGCGACGGCCTCGATTATCACTTCACCGACACGTAACGTCTCTTCGTCCGCGAGCGTCCGCACGGGGTCGGCGTACCCCCGGTCGGCTGCCCGCTCTGGGAGCACCGCCCCGACCCCACCGGCTGCCAGCTCCCGCAACCCGCTGACGTGGTCGGCGTGAACATGGGTGTCCAGCGCGTACGAGAGGACGGCACCGTGCTCGCGGGCGGCCTCGACGTAGTGACCCGCGAACGCCCGAAGCGGATCGACGACAGCCGCCTCCGTCCCCGAGACGATCAGGTACGCGAGACAGCCGCTCGAGGGCCGGGCGTACTGGAGCACGAGCGGCTCCTTGCGCAGGACGTAGGACTCGTACAGCCGCGCCCACCCGTACATCCCGCCGGCGAGGTTGACGGCGTCGACGCCCTCCTCCTGCAGGAGGCCGGCCACGTAGGCGCTGGCCTCCCCCTCGGCACAGACGACGATCACTTCCTCGTCGTCGAACGCCACGAGGTCACCGACCGTGTCCGTCACCTCGGCGGCCTGGAACCGCATGTACGGTACGTCCGTCCGATGGGGCGCCTCGATGTGCCACTGCTCGATCTCGTCGCGATTGCGGGTGTCCAGCAGATGGACCGGCTCGTCGGCCCGGAGCCGGCGGGCCAATTCCGCCGGCTCGATCGACTCGACGGGCTGGTCCGGTTCGGGGTACTCACGCTCGTCGCTCATACCTGCCGTAGGGCGCCAGCGGGATTAAGCACCCGGGGAGCGTGTCACAGGACCTGATATATCATCCTCGGCTCCGACGGCGTCATCGTCGAGCACGGCGACGAGCACGCGCAGGCGGCCGCTCCGGGCGTCGAGTCCGGGGCCGACCCCTACTCGGAAGGATCGCCTGCGTTGTGTTGCGTTCCGTGACAGCCTCGTCCGGAACACGGCGGAGTACGTCGACATCATCTCGACGCTTACGAGGGCCTCCCGGGGGGCGTGTCGGGAGTAGCTCGAGCGGACGTGGTTCGACCCCACGGTCCCGAGGGAGCACGTCGAGGTACTCCGGGGGCTCACGAGCGAGCGTACGCTCGTCCCTTCGGCGACATAGCGCGCGCTGTGGGTCGAGACGGTCCTCTCGGAGCACGGGGTCCGCGAGTATTTCGCTAACCTGGTCGTCGCCTCCGATCTGGGACTGCCGAAACCCTACCCGAAGGGGTATTTCAAGTGACTTCGGGGGTAGCGAGCCGGTCGTGCTCGTCAGCGACGAGTACAACGCGGACCTCCTGATGGGTGAGACGTTCGGGATGACGTCAGTGTGGATCAAAAACGACGACGAGACTCCGTATCGGGAGCCCGACGCCCGCCGGCCTTCCGGACGTCCTCTGAACGCAGGAAGACCGATCAGCGATCCGTCGGTGAGGCCCGCCGAGTCACCGGACGGGAGCGTGCGGTACAACGGTTCCCCGCGGCCGGGCGCAGTAGCATCAGCGACGTAGTTCGCCGGGTCGCTCGCGGAGCAGTTACTGGTGACCGCCAAGTGGCGCGTACGAGATACAGTTGAATGACACGCTCACCCGGGGGTATTTGTCCGCGCGCGGCCGACGCCCGGTATGAGTATGCCGACCACCCCTGAGGACTTCGTGGAGGCCGTCCGGGAAGAGTGCGGGACCGAACTCGCCCGGCTTGGCAGCGAGAAGGCGCTGATCGCCACTACCGCCGCGCAGTTGGAGCGCGAGCGGGTGCTCGGGTCGGTACTGGCCGCCGAGCGCCGTGCCGCCGAGACGTTCACGGCGTGGGCCGACGACGAGGACGACGACCGTGCCCGCGCGGCGTTCGAGCGGGTTGCCGAGCGCGAGCGCGAACACGCCGACCGGATGCGGGAGTTGGGGGCCAGCGCCGAGGAGACCGGCCCGGACCCGCTGCACGATCATCTCCGGGGGCTGGAGGACACGGTCGAGCGGGCTGGTGCCGGCCTGGTCGCCCGGCCGCTCGTGGCCTCGCGGTCGCTCCTGCAGGTGGTGAACTTCTTCATCAACGAGGCTGATACCGCCGCGGCCGAGACGGTCCGCTCGCTCCGGAGCGAGACTGACGAGGCCGTCGAGGAGGGCGCGGCGCTGCTGGGCGAGGTGTGCACCGACGAGGCCGACTGGAAGCGGGCGCTGTCGGCCGCCGAGGCGGCTGTCGCCGTCGCCTACCGGGAGTACGCCGATACTCTGGAGGGCATGGGTGTCGATCCGAAGCCGGTGTGCTGACCGGCGGCCAGTTTATACTCGTCGGCGCGCTACCCCCGGCCATGCCAGTCACTGACAACGAGGGCCTGCGCGAGATACTGCAGGGCGAGACCGTTGCGGTCGTCGGCTGCTCGTCGACGCCCGGGAAGGACGCCCACGAGATACCGCGCTACCTGATCGAGCACGGCTACGACGTCCTGCCGGTGAACCCCTTCGCCGAGGAGATACTCGGCCGGCACGCTTACGACTCGCTGAGCGACGTCGAGGAGGAGATAGACATCGTCGACGTGTTCCGCCCCTCGGAGGAGGTATCGGGCATCGTCGACGAGGTTCTCGCCCGCGAGGACGTGGACGCGGTCTGGCTCCAGCTCGGCATCCGGGACGACAAGGCCGGTGAGCGCGTGGAGGCCTCGGGCCGGCGGTTCGTCCAGGACCGCTGTATCAAGGTCGAGCACGGCCGCCTGCTGGCCTGAGCCGCAACGACTGTCTACCCGGACCCGGGGGTCTCCGAGACATCGGCGGTGCCGGACACGTCGTCGGTCTCGCCGTCAGCAGCCTGGGCGGCGTCGCTCCCGTCGCTGCTGTCCCCGTCCACCGCTCCGGCGTCGTCCCCGTCCTCGGATGGCTCCGTCCCGCTCCGAGTTCCGGTTTCGGCCTCGTCGATGGCGGCGGCCGCCAGCAGCTCCTCGACGTCGAGACCCTGTTGTTCGGCGACCGCCTCCAGCACGACCTGGTTGCGCTCGACCTCGCGGCCGATGCG
>CAZLOO010000316.1:0-3401 GCA_964561055.1 uncultured Halobacteriales archaeon | reverse complement strand
GGCGCGAGTGCGACCGCACACATGAGCTCGAACACACAGCCGACGACGGAACGCGCGACACGACAGCGAGACCGACCCCGTGCTGGCGCCCGCCCTAGCGTACCCCAGGACGACCCTTGGGCCGCGGCTGAGGCGACGGCAGGGCATGCGTCCGCCCGCGCGGCGCTCGTGTTCGACCCATTTTGCGGTCGTCCCCTCCCGAACACAATCTCACGGACGAACCGGGCGATGCCGGACACGAACGGCTCCTCGTAGCCGTCCCCGCCTCTCAACGCTCCAGACTCCCAGATAGCGCCGCCGCGGTCAGTCCCCGCCGGTCGGAACGCCGGACTGCCTAGCGATGCGCTTCCAGATACCTGCCCGGAACCGGAGGGTATTGACGGCTGCCTTCGTATAGATCCCCACCAGTATCGCCGCGAACACGGCCGCGTAGCCCAGCCCCAGCCCTGGGGAGAGCGACACCGGCCCGAGGGTCAGTACCGTTCCGACTGGGAGCGCGAGAAAGGCTATCGGCAGCCGGAGGGCGTAGGTAGCCGCCATTGTCCCGTAGAACGGGTAGCTGGTGTCCCCGGCCCCGCGAAGGCCGCCCCGCATCGTCCGGGAGAGCGAGAAGCCGGCGACCCCGACCCCGAACACCCGGATGAAGTCGGCTGTGAGCGTCACACTGTCCGTACCGAAAGCGAGAGCGATGGGGCGGGCTCCGGCCATCAGCACCGCCGCGATGAGCAGCTGTGTCGCCAGCGCGATGCGGGCGACCTGCCAGCCGTAGGCGTCCGCCAGGTCGCTGTTCCCTGAGCCGACGTGTTGGCCGACCAGCGTGCTTGCGGCGGTGGCGTACCCCCAGGCGGGCATCATCGCCAGCAACAACCGCCGGCCGACGCCGTAGGCGGCGATACCTGCCGGACCGAAAGTCCCCAGCACGAACACGAACGTGAACCGCCCAAGCGTGCGAGCCAGCCGGGTGCCCGCCAGCGGCGCCGACACCCGGACCAGCTCGGCGACCATCGACCAGTCCCACTGCTTGCCCCCGAGCCGGAGAGTGACTGCGTGGCGCCCGGACAGCAGCAGCGCCAGGAACACCAGCGCCGCCAACACGTTCGCGATGGCGGTGCCAATGGCCGCGCCCGCCACCCCCAGCGCTGGGAACGGCCCCGGCACGAAGATCAGCAGCCCGTTCAGCAGCACGTTCGTCGGCAGAGTCACCAGTCGGACGTACATCGGCGTCCGGGTGTCGCCGCCACCGGCGAGCGCGCGGGCGGCGATCATCCCCCAGAATCGAAAGGCGACCGACAGCATCACGATCTGGAGGTACACCGCCCCCAGCCGAATCGTAGTGCGGTCATCCGTGAGCAGACCGATGAGTTCGGGAGAGTACAGCCACGCAACCGCCGTCACCGGCAGCGCGACCAGCAGCGCCAGCCACAGCGACTGCTTCACCGCAAAGTCCGCCTCCGCCGGCCGGCCCCAGTGTACCGGGAGACGACACTGATAGTGCCGCTTGTGAGCGCCAGCGACAGCCCGAACGGAATGAAGTAGTACTGAAACCCCAGCTCGACCGCGGCGATGCCGACATCGCCGGTCGCCAACCCTACCATCAGGAAGTCCGACAGCCGCAGCAGCACCCGGAACGCCCCCGTCACCATCACTGGGGCGGCGAGACCGAACGCCTCCCGACCCATCTCGCGGTCGACCACCCCTACCCGCGCCAGAAGACCGGTGAATCGATCGGCGAACCCAACAGCGGCGGATTCGACACGCCCCTGGATGGCCATCATCGGGTGTTCGGACCGACACCACCTCACTGTTCGGTCTCCGGAGCCATCCGGGAAGTGTCCTGACGTCGGTACGACCCGTCTCCGTACCTCCAGCCGAAACACGGGGAATAGACCGAGAAAGGGCGCCTTCAGCGAACTCGCCAGTCAGCGGCCCGCTCTGGGTTGCTACCGGGGGTAATCGAGGCCCAACGTCTACCAGCGAGAGTCGGGGGCGCTTACCCCCGATCGTCGCACCCCCTCGCTTCCGGTGGAAATAGTATCAACACGTCGCGTGCGCAACGGCAAACGCGGGTCACAGAGGGGGAAAGAAACAATTCAGGTCACGCGCCGAGTGGAGAAACGAGTCGAGTCACACGCGGGCAACGAGAAGCAGCGCGGGGGAAAGGGATCCTGGGAGATACCGGTCAATCCGCGCCGTCGTCCGCGGGCCGCCGGCCCATCCAGTCATCCGGCATTTGGATGACGTAGCGGCCGTTCTCCTTCAGTGCGACGACGTACTCCTCGCGGTTGTACAGCCCCATCAGGTTCAGCTCGTACTCCCCGGGCTCAACGATGCGGATGCTCTCGAACTGCTCGTTGAGCTCCTCGCGGAGTTCCTCCAGCGAGGGGCGTTCCCCGGTTGGTTCACGGACCACCCGGCCGTCGGCTGGCGCCTCCTGCTCGGGGGGGTCCGGGAGCTCGTCGGCGGGCACCACGTCGCCGCGGGCGCTGGCCTGAGCGGCGTCCTCGCCCGTGGGCGTGGGGTCGTCGGGTTCCGGTTCCGGCTCGCCGTCGGGAGTCGGCGGTTCCGGGGCACCGGCCTCAGGTTCGTCGCCGACCAGCCCGCGCACCGTCGAGGTGGCCTTCCCCACTGTGTCCCCGACGCGGCCGCCCTCGCGTTCCGGCGGGGTGGCGTCGGGGTCCTCGGGAACGGTCGCCCCCTTGGGGTGAAACTGGAAGGTATTTCCCCCACAGTCCGGACAACCCGACAACATCTCCTTGGAGCCATCCTCGAACACGTATCCGCAGCCGGTGCACTGGTGTGGCATCCTACGAGCGTGCCGTCCGTCTGGTAACGAGGGTGCTGATCAGCGTCTCGTCCTTGTGGAGCGTCTCGATGCGGTCGGCCGGGCCGATGACAGTGAGCTTTTCGGGCTCGTCGCGGCCCAGTACCCGGCCCAGCAGGCCACCGCCGCCGGTGTCTTCGCGGGGGTAGCTCTCTATCTCGATACCGGCGAACTCGTCGGGGCTGATCTCGGTCATCGTTACCTCAATGAGCCGGGACTCCTCGTCCGGCGAGAGTCCCTCCTCAAGAACGACGATGTTGCCGTCCCGGACGCCGTCCAGCACCAGCCGGATCTTCTCCATGCTGGTCATCCCGTCCATCCGCTGAGCGCTGACCAGATCGATGCGGACGCCGTCCTCGTCCCCGTCGGTTGGTTGTACTGCCGGCATGTCAACTGAAGTACTCCGCTATCTTGTCGTACACTTCCTCCATATTGTCCCCCTCCAATGCCGACAGCGGTATCGTCTCGTGCTGGGGGAATGCGTTGGAGATGCGCTGTGCCGAAGCTTCCTCAAGATCCGTCTTATTCGCCAGTATCAACACCGGCAGGTCCTGGCTCTCGATGATGCCGATGAGCATCG
>CAZLOO010000315.1:0-3414 GCA_964561055.1 uncultured Halobacteriales archaeon | reverse complement strand
CGTCTGCATCGACTGCCGCGTTCTTGACGCTCTCGACGATCTTCGTGTACCCCGTACACCGGCAGATGTTCCCGGAGATCCGCTCCTGAATCTCGTCGACACTTGGGTCCTGGGTCTCCTCGAGCAGTGAGACAGCATTGAGTACCATCCCGGGAGTGCAGTAGCCACACTGCAGACCGTGGGTGTCCCAGAACGACTCCTGGACGGGGTGAAGACTGCCGTCGTCGTCGGCCAGCCCCTCGACTGTCGTGAGCTCCTTCCCATCGACCTGTGCGGCAAGCATATTGCAGGATTTCACCGGTTCGCCGTCGAGTAGAACGGTACAGGCGCCACACCGCGTGCTTTCACAGCCCCGGTGGACGCTTGTCAGGAACTCCCCCTCGCGGAGAAACGCCGACAGCAGTGTCCCGGCCTCGACAGTCCGAGTCACCTCTTTCTCGTTCAGCGTGAGCGTGACCGACACCTCGGACTGAGGTGCCGGCGGTTCGTCCGCACCGGCCATCGTCACGCTCCCCCCTGCGCCCGCTCGACGGCGGTGTCGAGGGCGTCCTTGGCCATCGTCGCCGCCAGTTCGGACTTGAATCCGCTTGAGCCCTCGAAGTCCTCGATAGGTTGTGCGTTCTCGCCGAGGGTCCGTGCGGCCACAGCTCGTCGGTCGTCGGTCGGCTCCTCGCCGACCAGCACCGCGGCTGCGTCGGGCATCGGCGTCGGACCGCCCTCAAGCGCACCGGTGACCAGGCGCGCATTGGAGACTACCCCCTCCTCGAGTTCGACCAGCGCGCCGACCGCTGCGACCGGATACGACCCCTCGGCCGGCGTCCACTTCTCGTAGGCGGCACCCGTCCCCTCGCCGAGGGCGGGGAACCGGAGTTCCCGGACCAGCTCGTCGGGCTGGAGCGCGGTCTCGTGGGCCCCCTCGTAGAATTCCCGTCCAGCGATGACCCGCTCGCCGTCGTCCCCGGCCGCCACGACCTCGGCGTCGAACAGGGCGAGGACTGTCGGTGGGTCGCCGGCCGGTTCCGCCTGTACGACCGCGCCACAGAACGTCCCACGGTTGCGCACCTGGACGTCACCGATCGACCCCGCTGCGTCTGCGAGTGTCGGGTTCGTCTCGGCGACCAGCTCGGAGTGTTCGATATCGGCGTGTCTGACCAGACAGCCGAACCGAAGCTGGCTCCCCTCGCGTTCGATGTAGGACTGGTTCTCGATCCCGTTGATGTCGACGACGATGTCGAAGGATGCGGCGTGCTGGCGGACCTCCTGGACGAGGCTCTGCCCACCGGAGAGAACTGCGGCCTCGTCACCGTGTTCCGCAAGCAGGGAGCACGCACCCTCCACTGTGGCCGGAGCGGCGTGTTTCAGGCTAGGCATCGGACATCCGTTTCTCGTTCCGGGGGTACCTATATTTGACCCTCCCGCACCGGCTTGTCCTGGCCTGTTCGGGTGCAAGCGTTGCCGAGAATGCAAACGTTGCCAGTAAGACACCTCAAGACACCCGCCTGGCGAGGGCCGGAACCAGGGCCCGGTGACGGGAGCACCCGGTTGGTCAGCGGCGTCACCCCAATCACTATGCCGGCGACGGACGCAGTGAGGGCATGCAGCTTCGAGCGCCGACAGAGCGCGAGGTCAGAGAGCTGGGTGAACAGCTGTACCTCGACCTCACCGACGCGGAGGTCACGGCCTTTCGCGAGCGCATCGCCGACGGCCTGAGCGCCTACCAGACGGTCCGCGAGCACGCCGGGAGCCCACAGCCATCGCCGGACCGCCCATTCGGGGGCGGCCGGCGCGCCACTGACGAGGACCCGTACAACGCCTGGATCACGCGGTGTGAAGTTCAGACGGAGGGGACTGGCTCGCTCGCGGGGTGGGACATCGCGGTGAAGGACAACGTCGCCGTCGCGGGTGTCGAGATGACCTGTGGGTCGCAGGTGCTGGAGGGCTATGTCCCTGCCAGCGATGCGACAGTAGTAACCCGGTTACTCGAAGCTGGCGGCCGGGTCGTCGGCAAGACTAACATGGACGACATGGCCTTCACCGGCAACGGCCACTCCAGCGCGTTCGGGCCGACGCTGAATCCCCACGACCCCGAGCGACTCTCCGGCGGGTCGAGCGGGGGGAGTGCGATCGCTGTCGCCGAGCAGGAGGCCGACCTCGGAATCGGCGCCGACCAAGGAGGGAGCATCCGCGTGCCCGCGGCCTGGTGTGGCGTAGTCGGGCACAAACCTACCCACGGATTGGTGCCGTACACGGGGATCGCCGGCATCGAGAACACCATCGACCACGTCGGTCCCCTCACCCGAGACGTCGAGACTGCCGGCCAGGCCCTGTCGGTCATGGCCGGAACGGACCCACGGGACCCGCGCCAACCCGACCAAGTTCCGGACCCGCAATGCACCGACCTGGTGGGCGATGCCGAGGGGTTGACTGTTGGGGTGCTAGAGGAGGGGTTCACCCGGGCGGAGGCCGAGGAGCTCGTCAACGAACGGGTCCACGGCGGGCTGGACGCGCTTGAGGCGGCCGGCGCGACGGTCGAACCGGTCTCGCTGTCGCTGCACGACGACGCCGCCGATATCTACACAGTTGCGCTCGCAGAGGGGACCGTCGCGGCGTTTCGCGGCGAGGGCGTCGGGCACAACTGGCAGGGGTGGTACAACACCGACTGGATAGAGACGTTCGGCAAGTTCCGACGGGCACAGGGCGGTGACTTCCCGCCAAGCTACAAGTACAACCTCCTGCTCGGGGCCTACACCGGCGACCAGTATCACTCGGCGTACTACGCCAGAGCGATGAATCTCCGGCAAGAACTGACGGCTGCGTACGACGATCTGCTCGCAGAGGTCGACGTGCTCGCGATGCCGACCACGCCACAGCTCCCAAACCGGTACGTCCCGGACCAGGATATCCACGCCTTCCTGGACGACGCCTGGGGCTGTCTCGCCAACACCTGCCCGTTCAACGCTACTGGCCACCCCGCCCTGTCGGTCCCTGTCGAGCCGGTCGACGAGTTGCCGGTTGGCGTGATGTTCGTCGGCGAGCACTTCGCTGACGAGCGCGTGCTCGAGGCCGGACTGGCCCTCGAGCGGGCGCGCTAGGTCGCCGGCCCCCCTGCACGTGCTACTCCCGCGACCGCTTGCAGTTTGCCGCAGCGGCCGTCCCCATCCCGACGCCGTGTGCCTCCCCCAGCGCGTTGGCCGCAAGGATGTCGACGACCGACCGGACGGCCATCCGCGGGGTAATGCCGGCGGGGTCGAGCTGGGGTGAGGTCTCAACCACGTCCACGGCGTCGACCCCCTCGCTTGCGACCACGCCCAGAACCTGGAGGAGTTCCCGCGTGTAGAGCCCTCCGTTGGTGGGAACGCCGGTTCCCGGTGCCGAGCCGGCGTCCAGCACGTCGATGTCCAGCGTGAGGTAGAC
>CAZLOO010000314.1:0-3424 GCA_964561055.1 uncultured Halobacteriales archaeon | reverse complement strand
CGCGGTACTCGATGGCGGCCTCGATCTCCTCCACCACCTCCGTCCGGTCGTTCACCTTCAGCCCCCACTTCGGCAGGGTCTCGTGGACCTCCCAGTTCGTGTCGAACTCCGCGGTCGACTCCAGCACCCCGAAGAAGAAGCAGTCCAGCGGCCGCCCGGCGGTCACCGAAGGGTCGAGCTGTCGGAGCGTGCCGGCGGCGGCGTTGCGGGGGTTGGCGAACGGGTCCTCGCCGCGCTCGATGCGCTCGCGGTTGTGCTCGTTGAACGCCTCCCGGGGCATGAACACCTCCCCACGGACCGCCAGCCTGTCGGGGTACTCCCCGGTCAGCTCCAGCGGTATCGACCGGATGGTGCGGACGTTCTCCGTGACGTCGTCGCCGACCTCCCCGTCCCCGCGGGTGGCCGCGCGTTGGTACTGGCCGTTTTCGTAGACGATCTCCACGGATAGCCCGTCGAACTTCGGCTCGACAACGTACTCGATCTCGGGCTCAATGGCGTCGAACGCTCCCAGGGAGGCCTGGGCTTCCGGCTGGGACCCGCTGAGCCGGTCGCGCACCCGGCGGTCGAACTCCCGGACGTCCTCGGGAGTGTCGCCGTTGTCGATCGACAGCATCGGGGCGACGTGCTTGACGCTGCCGAGTTCGTCCACCGGATCGCCCCCGACCCGCTTTGTCGGCGAGTTCGGCGTCTCCAAGTCGAAGGCGCCCTCCAGCTCCTGAAGACGGTCGAACAGCGCGTCGTATTCCCGGTCCGAGATGACGGGATCGGCCTCCACGTAGTAGCGCCGGTCGTGGAACCGTATCGCCTCCCGGAGCTGTTCGGCCTGTTCGCGGGCAACAGCAAGGTCAAGCTCTTCAACCGGCTCGAAGGCCGTGGACGGCTCCTTGACGTACGGGTTGTCAGCAAGCGCCCCCTCGCTCATTACCGGGCATAGGGCCGGCTGGCGTATAAATCGGTCCGACTCGCGCCGGGACGAAAGCCGTATGTTCCGGCGCGGCCCACTCCCGCCGTGACAGTTGTCGGCATCGACGACACCGACTCCCGCGAGCGTGGAATGTGCACCACGTACCTCGCCCACCTGCTGACCGAACGGCTGGCCGAAGCCGGCGAGGTCGGCCGGCCACACCTCCTGCGGCTCAACCCCGCTATCGAGCACAAGACTCGGGGCAACGCCGCGCTCGCGGTCGCGACCGGGGTGGCGCCTGCCACGGCATTCACACTCGCTCGCGACCTCGTAGACGACCTCGCAGAGACGGCGGACTCCGACACCAATCCGGGGGTAGTCGTCGCCCCGACCGACTCCTGGGCAGGCGACAGCCTGGACGCGGTGGTATCGTTCGCCCGCTCGGCGGTCCGGGACCGGCTCACCGTCGCCGACGCTGAGCGCCTACTGACGATTACCGGCTACGACCACGCCGGCTGGGGCAACGGCCGCGGCCGTATCGGTGCGCTCGCCGCCGTCGGCGGCCTGGCGGCCCGCTATGCAGGCCACGGAGGGAACGACGACAACACTGCCGACGGAACCGAGACCGACCTCGACCCCACGGGTCCGGCGGCGGCATTCACCGACTGGACCTACGAGTGTATCGCCTACCGCGAAGAGGCGCGCTGGGGGACCCCGCGCGAGGTTAATATCGATTCCGTGTTCGACGCCGACGCCGCGTACGACGCGCCCACGGTGTTCGACACCGTCGACCGAGTGGAAGGGGAGGCGGTCTGTGTCCCCAATACCCCTGGACCGGTGTTACATGGCATCCGGGGAGAGGACCCCGAGGCCTGCGAGACGGTGAGCAGCACGATTGCAGGCGAGCCGGCGGCTGCCCGGCGCACGTTCGTCACCAACCAGGGAACCGACGCTCACCTCCGGGACGGCACCGTTGAGGAGGTCGCCGTGGGCCGGGCATACCGGGTTCCTGGACGGGTAGTGGAGGCCCCTCAGACCCGCCAGGGTGGGCACGTCTTCTTCGGTATCGCGCCGCCCGAAGCCGAGTCGCCCGTGTTGTCCTGTGTCGCATTCGAGCCGACGAAGCGGTTCCGCGACCGGGTGCGCGCGCTCCGGCCGGGCGACCAACTGCTGGCCTGTGGGGAGGTAGGCGAGGGCCCCACCCTGAAACTGGAGAAATTCGCCGTCAGGGAGCTCGTCCAGACGGAGCTCGCAGTACCGGACTGGCCGGACTGCGGACGCCGGATGGAGAGCGCCGGGCGCGACCAAGGCTACCGCTGGTCGGCTGGTACGAGGTGCCGCCGACCGCCCGGCGCCACGTTGCGCGACCCTTGTGTCGCGGCGGATTCGATGCCCCGACTCACCCGGAGTGACTAGCGGGCCTGCTCGATCCAGCCCTCGGCGCGGGTGACACCGATGTCCGCGGCCTCCGCGACCGTCTCCGGGTCTGCTGCCGCGAGGTCCGATACCGTCCCGATACCGGCGCCGCGGAGCCGGTCGGCATACGTCGGTCCGATACCGTCGATGGACTCGACGTCCACCTCCTCGGACTCTGCCTCGTTCTCCGCGCTGTCCAGCTCGGACTCGGCGCTGGTTTCGGTCTCGTCGATCTCGATTTCCACGGCCTCTTCGCCGACCACGTCCACGTCGATGGTGCCCAGATCGTCCACTGCGGCCTGTATCTCCCGGCGGCGCTCCGTCGAGAGTCCGGAGCGGTGGTGGTACCACTCCGCAACCCGCGGCCAGACGACGTCGTGAGAGCTCCCTGACACCGACAGCCCGATGTGGCCGGTGGAGTGCTCGATAGTTTCCGTGTCCTCGCTGGCGATTACCTCGTCGAACGGCTTGGAGGCCTCTGGCGGGATGAGGTGGTCGTACTCGCCGATCACCTGGAGGAACGGCATGTCAATGTTTCTTACATCCACGTGCTGGCCGTTCAGTTCCAACTCGTTGCGGTACAGCTTGTTGTCCTGGTAGAGATCCTCCAAGAACTGGACGTACGCCGCGCCGGCGACGTCGATCCCCTCGTCGAGCCACCGCTCCATCCGGGCGAAGTTCTCGACGAAGTCCTTGTTCTCCATGTTGTCATAGAACCGGACGTACTTCGAGACAAAGTTCGAGACCGGGTCCATCAGCGCGAACCCGGTCGCCAGCACGTCCGCCGGCATGTTGCCGAACGTGTCGGTCACCTCTTGGGGGTCGTAGTAATCATCGTCGCCCCACAGCTCGAGGATGCCGCCGGTGTCGTCGAAACACAGCCCCGCGGCCATCAGCCCCAGGGTCCGCAGCTTCTCCGGATGTAGCGCCGCGTACATGGCGGTCATAGTCCCGCCCATGCAGTAGCCCAGAACGTTGATGGCGTCCTGACCGGACCGCTCGCGCACGACATCGACGCAGTTGTCGATATACCGGTTGACGTAGTCATCAAGCGTCAGGTGCTGGTCGAGCCGGGAGGGCTCGTTCCAGTCGATGAGGTAGACG
>CAZLOO010000313.1:0-3426 GCA_964561055.1 uncultured Halobacteriales archaeon | reverse complement strand
CGAGAGGCCATCGCCGCCCTTGCGAACCAGCGCCTCGTACTCCAGCAGGTCGTGAATCAGGCGGTGGTCCTCGTCGGTGATGTCGCCGTTCTCGTTGGCTCGGTCGAGGCGGTCAACGGCGCCCCGCACTCGGTCGGCCTGAGAGCCCTCAAGCCGCCGGCACCAGTCGTGGTCTTGCGCTCCCATGCCCGGCGTTGCATGGCCGGGAGTACAAGAAATATTCGACGTATTCCTACCAGGCATGCATTGCGTCGGCGGTGAGCCGCGTCATCGCCTCCGGGTCGCCTGAGAGAGGGTGATCGGCCCGAGGGGCGTCGATTTCGGGGTCCCAGTAGATGTCGTCGGCTATCTCGTGGTCGTCCCAGGCGGGAATGAGGGTGTGCCGTTCCAGCGCCTGCTGAAGGAACTGGTCGCTTCGGTAGGTCCGGTAGAGATAGCGGTAGTCCGCCAGCGTGTGGGTGTGGCCGTTGCCGCTGGGAAGTTCGAGTTGGCGGTCATCGTACTCCCGGCTGCCTATTCCCTTGAAATGGCCCTCGGCAGACTCGTAGATGAAATCCCCCACATGGACGATGAAGTCAACGTCTTCCTCGGCGACGTAGCCGTAGGCGGGGTAGTAGCCGTTGGCGTAATTCTGGCAGGTCATCACCGCGAAGCTCACCGATTCCAATGAGGAGTCCGGCGCCGGGAGGGTACGACACCGGCCGACCCGGGAGGCCACCCCGTCGTGGATGAATCGGTAGTGGTACGTTTCACCCGGCTCCAGCCGGCCGTCAAGGTCCACCTTCACGGTGTGGTCGTGGGCGCGGATGGCCTCGCTGTCGTCGACGACACCGTGGTAGACAATTTCTTCGAACCCAGGGGTGGGTGCTACTTCCACCGCTAGCGGCTCCGTGGAGTCGTAGACCTCCGGATCTACCCGGGTCCAGAGCAACACTCCCTCTGGAGTGGGGCCGCCCGAGCACACCGACTGCGGGAAGACCACCTCCGGGTCGGCCTCCGGGTCGAAGCTGTAGGCCGCCTCGTTGCGGGCGTCGTGAGGGGTGCGCGCCAGCGCCAGATCCTCCTCACTCAGAAGACTCACCAGCCGGCGGTGGTCGTACTCCACGCGGTCGTGCTGTGGGTTGCCGTCCGGTTGGTCCTTGCCGTCCACCTCGACGCTCTTCCCGCTCTCCTCGCGGGGAGTTCCGGCCCAATCCGCCATCAGTATTCGGTGAGGGCGGCGTGATTGAGTCCCTTTCGGCCAGCTAGCGTTCGGCCACTCGCTCGAGGAGTTCGACCAGCGCCTCGCTCGCCTCCTCCAGCAGCCGCTCGCCGCGGGCGGCGTCACCGTCCCGGGGATCGCCCACGACACCGTTATCGGTGAACTCGTCGGAGTCGTACGCGAGGTTGACGCCGGCGACCCATTCCCCCCAGCCGTCGGCGGCGCCCTCGGCGGCCGCCTCCACGCGATCCTCGTGAACCAACCCGGGTGCGACGTGTCGCACCAGCGCCGTTTCAACGGGACCGCCGTGGCCCATCCCGCTCGCGACCTCAAACCAGGTGAACGGTACTGCGTAGGCGTCGCCGTCGCGGGTGACGCGGGCACAGGCCTCCCGCAGGGCGGCGACGTTCCCCCCGTGGCCATTGACGACGACGACACGGTCGGCACTCGCGGCGAGGCTGCGCAGTACGTCACCGACGTACGCACGGAAACTGTCCTCGGATACCCACAGCGTGCCGGCGAAGTTGCGGTGCTCCTCGGCGACGCCAACCGGCACCGGCGGAGCCACGAGGACGAGGTCGTCGTGGGCAGCCTCGTAACGCTCGGCCCCGGCGGCGGCGACGGCCTCGGCGGTGATGACGTCGGTTCCCAGGGGCGCGTGGGGACCGTGCTGTTCGGTAGAGCCGACCGGCAGCAGCGCCAGCGACGTGTCGGCGGCGTCGACGTCCGTCCAAGTGGATTCGGCGATGTTCATGTCCGATCCCCGGAGGCCCGGGCTTGTATCTGTATCCACTCCACCAGAAACAGAGGCTCTCAGGTCACGCCGCTGACCATGATCGCGACCCACTGGCCGAAATCGGGGGTACGCCGGACCTCCACCTCCCGGACCCACTTCACCCACTGGAACCCCCGGCGGTCGGGCGCGACCACTCGCATCGGGAACCCGTGACCGTGGGTCAGCCGCTCCCCGTCGACGTGGGTCGCGAGCAGCATCCTCCGGGCCTCCTCAATGGGAAAGCCGAACCGGTAGCCTGTCACCGAGTGGAAGACGACCCACCGGGCGCTGTCAGCGGTGCCGACAGTGTCGAGAAGGTCGCCGACACGTACCCCCTGCCAGTCGCGTTCGACGTACCACCCGCTCGTGCAGTCAAGCAGCGCGCGCCGTTCCGCGCTCGCGTCCAGGTTGTCGTAGACGAAGGACTGCTCCTCGCTCACGCGGCCGGTCACGGCGAGCTCCCACTCTCCGAGGTCGACCGGGTCCGGGTCGTCAAGCACCCAGGAGGTGACCGGAAAGCGGTTGCCGGTGCCGTCCTCGGGCTTTGAGCCGGTGAAGCGACGATCGTCGCCGGGGGTGTCGAGCACCTGGTTGACCGCCTGCTGGGCGCGCCAGCCGGCCGCCCCCGCGGCGACCAGGCCGGCGTACTGAAGAGTGGTTCGCCGGCCCTCCCAGTCCCGCGTCGAGGGGGTGCGGAACCGCTTGCGGAGGTGTGCGAGCAATAGCGGCACGACTATCAGGCCGAGACCGATATGAAGGTTCAGCAGCGTCCAGCCCCACAGATCGAGGTTCGCGCCGAGCACCCAGGCGATGCCGGTCACCAGCGCGCTCACGGCGACGACACCGAGCAGCACGGACAACGCCACTGTCGGGCTGCGCGAGCGGGCGCCGGCGACCACCCGTCGTTTCACGCGGCGGAACTTCCAGAACAGGAGGACGACCAGCGTGAGGCCACCGGCGCCGTGGAGCGCGAATACCCACCAGTCGCCGGCGCGGCCGGAGACGAGGCTCACCAGCCCGGAGCCCACCGCGAGGGTGACGGCCGCGAGGATGGTCCAGTCCACCAGTCGTGGCCTAGGTTCGAACCGGCCCACAGCTGTTCTCTGGGGGCGACGCGTTTAGGCGTAGCGATGACCTGTATATACCCACCGAAGGTGGCCTCGAGCGGAAAGGACGGGCACGCTTACCGGCTGGCCCAGTTGGGAGACGCGGGTCACCGAACCCCCTGTGCATGCCTCATACCAGAGGACCGACAGCCTGATGACGAAGCCGGCGGCGGTTGCGGCGGACCGGCTGCGGCAGCCGGGCTCGCCCCGGTCGCGCTGGCGCGCGGCTCGGTGGGACTGAGCGCTTCGTTGTGGACACCCCGACCAGTTCCGCCGCGGGTGGCGAAGCTTCATACCCGGGGGCGCACAACGCCCGTCACCGAATGGCTCGCGCGGAGAACACG
>CAZLOO010000312.1:0-3440 GCA_964561055.1 uncultured Halobacteriales archaeon | reverse complement strand
TCCACGGCCTCGACGGCCATCATCGTCGTTCGCGTGGCTGGCGACGCGCCGGTGGCGCTTCCGGGGTTGAGCAGCCGGTACCCCTCGACCGTCTCGTCCATCGGCTGGTGGGTGTGGCCGCTGATACCGACCGTCGGCCCCTCGGCGTGGTCGGCCACCGTCCCCGCCACCCGCTCGCGATACCCCTCGAGCGGGCCCGACCCGTGGGTGACGACGAACCGGACGCCGCCGGCGGTGAGCGTCGCCACGACCGGCAGGCCGATTCCCTCCGGGTCGATGTTCCCTCGGACGGCCGTCAGCCCCGCCGTTAGCTCCCTGATCTCCTCGAGAACGTCGACGGTCTGGAAGTCGCCGGCGTGGATGGCGTGGTCGGCGGCCTGTAGCTCCTCGCGCACCCAGTCGGGGATGCGTTCGGCCCGCTCGGGCATGTGGGTGTCGCTAATAACTGCAAGGCGCATGGAGAGGGGTTCGCAGCCACGCGAGATAAGCAGTGCCCCGCGCTTCACTCGAAGGTGGCGTCGAACGCCCGCGCGCCCATCGGCTCGAACCGGCCGGCCCCGACGTTCTCCGCGAGGTGGTCGGGGTCGCGGGTGCCCACCAGCGAGCAGGTCACCCCTGGCGCGCTCCGGGCGAAGTTGAGCGCTCGCTGGGCGGGCGTGTCACCGGCCAGCTTCGCGTCCACTGCCTCCGGGATGGCGCCCGGCTCCGCGAGCGCCCCCTGGCCGATGCTGGCGCTGGTGAACGCGTCCAGCCCGGCCTCGCTGGCGAACTCCAGCGCGCTCACCGGGCCGTCAGGCCCCTCGTGTGCGGCGACGGTGTAGGCGTCGGCCATCTCGACGTTGAACGGCAACTGGATCGCCCGGAGTCCGGTCGTCTCCCGGCCGGCGGCGTCGCTGGCCGCCCGGGCGCGGCTCACTATTTCCGCCAGCGAGAGGTGTTTCGGGTGATCCGTCGGCACCCGCAAGCAGTCCCAGCTCGCAACCCCGTAACCGCGGATGTCCCCGCCGGCGACCCGCTCCTCCAGACGCTCGAAGGCCGCCTGGAGCTGGTCGTACACGGCCCCCCGGGAGCGCTCCGCGAGCTGTGTCTCCGGATTGTGGACGTAGTAGAGATCCACCGTCTCCAGCCCGAGGTTCGCCAGCGAGCGGTCGAGCTGGTCGTCGAGGAAGTCAGGGGCGATGCAGTGGCTCCCTCGGGCTAGGGATTCCCCGTCGACCAGCCCCGCGTCCACGTACTCCTCGCGGACGTACCGGCCGGGGTCGGCCGGGCGCTCCCCGTCGAAGGGGAGGAACCCGCCTTTCGTAGCAACGAGTACCGCCTCCCGGTCCACATCGCTCCCGGCGAGGGCCGCGCCCACCGCCCGCTCGGAGCGCTGGTGGCGGTAGTTGATCGCCGTGTCGAGGACGTTCACGCCGCCCTCCAGCGCCCCCCGGACGGTGCTCTCGTAGGCGTCGTCCTCGGCGTCGGTCGGCTCGCCGAGATACGTGCCGAGGCCAATAGAGGAGACAACCGCGCCGCCGTAACTCCGGAAGTACGTCCGAGCGAACTCGTCGTGTGCGTCGCGGTAGGCCCACGACGCCGCGCGCGTCACCATAACCGGGGGTTGGCCGGCACGGTATAAGACCGGCCGGTCCCGGCGCTTATGCCCGGCCGGTGTCGACACCCGGTATGGAGTACCTGCTCGCCACCGCCTCCGTCCACACGACGGCCGCGGCCGCGGACTGGCTGGAGGGCCGCCTCGGGCCGGACGACCGGGTGACCGTGATTGGGGTCGTCGAGGACGGGGCGGACCGGGACGTCGAGGACGCGCTCAACGTCGCCAGGGTGCGGCTCCCGGACGCGGACCTCAACACGGAGCGCCGCGAGGGGGTGCCCGACCAGGAGATACTCGCCGCCGTCGACGCGCTCGATGCCGACCACGTCGTGCTCGGCCTCCACCAGCCCGGGGGGAGCGGCCTCGGGACGACGGCGGCCGCGGTGCTCGTTGAGGCGGGCGTGCCGGTGACGGTGCTGCCGGGTTAGTCCAGCGGCTGGACCAGCTCCACGACGTGGCCGTCAGGGTCCTCGATGAACGCGATGCGGGAGCCGGCCTCCGGGGCGTCCATCGGCGCCTCGACGACGCCGTGGTTGTCGATGCGCTCGAAGGCGGCGTCCACGTCCTCGACGCCCACAGCGACGTGATCGTACAGATCGCCCGCCTCGCCCGGGGTCGACCCCTCGACGTCGCACAGCTGAAGCTCAGTGCCGTCCTCGTCTGTCACGTACACGTTGCGCTCTCCCTCGCGGGTAAACTCCCAGGAGTATTCGAAGCCGAGCTCGCTCTGGTACCAGTCGGCCGTGGTGTCCGCATCGGCCACGTTCAGGCAGGTGTGCAGTATCGCCATACCGTCCCCCGCGCGTTCCAGTGACCTACGCCCGACGGAGCCGGCAAAAGCGGCAGGGAGGGCCGACGGGGACCGTCCCCCGGCGGTCCATTCCACGGACGACAGCGGGTTATACTCACCCCCCGACACGAGTGTCACGGGGTGAGACGGCTACCCCAGCGCCGCCCGCTCGGCGCGCTCCCGGTAATCCGCGAACGTCTCGCGGGCCCACTCGAGTAGGGGGCCGTTCCCCTCGATGCAGACGCGCATCCGGCCGGCGTCGTCGTATGCGCCCACGAACGCCCGGTCGTCGAGGACACTCAGCCCGAACGTGATCGGCTCGGGATGGACGTACACCGTCAGCGACTCCATCTCCGCCGCCGCCGCCAGCGCCTCCGGCATCCGCTCGCGGGCGGTTGCCATCGTGTCGCCGTCGACCACCAACTCCGTCGGCACCTCCGACACCAACTCCCGGTGGGCGTCGTCGAACAGTTCGCTCACCACGGGCGTTATCCCGGCGAACTCGTCGGGCTCGGCTCGCTGGATGGCGTCGATGTAGTGGGCCACCGCGGCATGAGGGGTTTGGTCGTCAGCGGTCACCACCGTCGACTCCACCAGCGCCTCCGCCGGCAGGTCAACCGCGTCGAGAGCGGCCAGCTCCGGGCCGGACTCGGCGACGGTGCCGATGACCGCTTCGGCGTCGCGGTACGCCTCCAGCACCAACTCGCCGGCGACGGTGAGCCGGTAGCAGCGCTCCTCCTTGCACACCCAGCCCCGCTCGGTGAACCCGGAGAGCGACCGCTGGACGGTCGCCCGCGAGGCTCCTGACTCCGCCTCCAGCTCCGAGGGCCGCTTGGGCTGTTCCAGCGCACAGAGTAGATCCACCCGGTGCTCGGAGCCGGAGAGGAACGCTATGTCCCCCCGTGCTGTCATTGTTGGCAGACGAGGCCGCCGACCTTTAGACCTTTCTGTCGGCTTCGAGAACAGCCATCGGCGGGCGGCTTTCCTTGACGCGCTCGCGACCGGCTACAGCGGCATCGGGCCGCGGTCCTCACCCTCCCCCTGGCGCGCGCGGGA
>CAZLOO010000311.1:0-3453 GCA_964561055.1 uncultured Halobacteriales archaeon | reverse complement strand
ACAACACCGCACCGGGCGTGCTGTCGATGGTGACCGACGGAGCGGCAGCGCTCCCTTTTTTCGAGGCAGTCCGGCCGGACGCGGACACCTTCGGCAACCACGACTTACCGGCTTACGGATGAGGGAATAAGTTATTTCAGAGGCTCCCCGAAAACGTGGTGCATGGCGAACAAGTCGCCGGACACACGACTCGGCCGGCAGTGGGAGAACCTGAACGAGGCGAACATCCCCCAGGCCGACAAAGAGGCCATTAGGACCACCATTGAGAATTTGGACGACCACACCCGGGACGGGACAAATCCGAGTGAGAACACCCAGGCTGTCTACTGTCGGTGTCTCCGGCTGGTCTCGAAGTACGCCGACGCGCCTCTGACCGACATGGAACCGGCGGCCCTCAACGCCACGATAGCCGGCATGGCCGACGATAAGGGCTGGTCGAGCGACAGCACCACCAGCCAGTACCAGTCGGCGCTCACAGCCCTGGCCGACTATCGCGGCTTCGAGCGGGACTCCATCGATGTCGAAACCACCTCGCGGCACGGCGGCAAGGTTGACCCCCGAACTGTCTTGTCGCCCGGACAATTCCACGACCTCCGAGAAGCCGCCCCCACGATGCGCGACCGGGCTCTCATCGACCTGCTCGGCTACACCGGCCAGCGCGTCGGACTGGTAAAGAAGCTCCGGGTTCGAGACGTGAAGCCCGAGGAGGGTATCTGGTACGTCCCGGACGTCAAGGGGCTCAAGGGCGCCAGCAAAGTTCTGCAAAAGGGCTCGTTGTTGGGCGCTAAGAAGTCCGCTAAGGAATGGAAACAGATGCACCCCACCGGAGACAGCGATCACCACTTCATCACCGCTCTGTCGCATGGTCCTAACGGCGATGTCGGGGGAGAAATCTCCTCGCAGACCATCCGGCGCCGCCTCCGAAAGACTGCCGAGCGGGCTGGTATCGACCCCGATGAAACGCCGGTGAATCCCCATGCCTTCCGGCACTTCTTCGTCACCGTCTGTAAGACGCAGTACGATATGGACGACGGGTACGTGAAGAAGCTCATCGGACATCGCCCAGAGTCGAAGGTGATGGAAACCACGTACCAGCACCTCAGCGACGAGGACGCTATCAAAGCAGCCGAGGAGTCCTGGGGCATGCGCGACGAGGCCGACGACCCCGACGCCTTCGCACCGCCGACTTGTCCGGTGTGTGCGACTCCGCTCCGCCCCGATACTGAAGCCTGCCCGACGCCAAATTGTAAGCAGGTGTTCTCGCCCGGCGCCGAGCCGACAGGAGGGAGCGCTGTCTCCCGCGAGGAGGTCGTCCCAGACGACGCCGTTGTTATGAACGTGGACCAACTCAACCGGGTCGCCGCCGAGATGGGAGCCGCGATGTCCAAGCCCGTCACCGAGGGCACTGACGCCGAACCGCTCGACAGCGAGGAGGCCCTCAAAATTGCTGAGGAGCAGGACATCGGCGGCCGCATCAAAGACGCCCTGGACAACGCCGACTGACAGGCGGCCCGAGCACGGAACCGCTCACGCGGCGGCTCTCGGCCTCTCAGCAGGCGCGGACTCAGGCGATCGCGTCGAACCCGTCGAGACACCGACAGACTCTTGATCACGCTGGGAGAAGGCCCGAATACCTTCCAGGGTGTCGGGGGGGCTCCTCCCCTCGTCGCTTTCACTCGTTGAAGATCACCTCCGCCGGTTGCTCAGTTGAACTCTCGGAACAGGTCGGCCCGGTCACGGCTCAGTCCCACTCCCCGAGCGCCTCCCGGCGCTCCTCCTCGGTGAACTCCGCCCCGTCCGCCAACAGCCGCAATAACCGCTGGCTCAGGGCGTCGCTGAGGCTCTGCGAGTGCTCCAACGACTCCCGAAGCACCCGGAGGTCCTCAACGTGCTTGTCCACCGCCGGCCGCAGGTCCGCCTCCTCGACCGGGTGAGACGTGACCACAGCGACGTGGAAGTGCGCGTACCCGGTCGCCGCCCCCCCGCCACCGTGCGGCTCGACCACCGTGAGATACTCCCACCAGCGACCGGCCGGCTCGTCGTCGTACAGCCACGCCATACCGGCCCGAACGTCGCGGTCAACGGCCGCGTCCTCAGCATGGAGCCGCGGGTCGTACCGCTCCGTGAACCCCGCCGCCTCCAGCGACCGCTGGAGGGCCTTCCGAGTATGGTCCGACCACGACGCTTTCAGCCCCTCCAGGTGGTCGCCCAGCGGCCGAGGCTGGCCCTCCTCGTCCGTCGTGCTCGCGGTCAGAGACAGCATCGTCGTGTGCGGCTCCGGCGCATCGAACACGACCGCCCGCTCCATGTCCTTGATGCGACCATACCACTTCCGACCGTACTCGTCGCTGTAGCTGTTCGGCGCCTCGGTGGTCACCTCCATGCCGTCCGGCCCCTCGAACACCAGTCGCTCACCCTCCCGGCTACTGTACCACTTCAGAAACGCCTTCAACACCCCGTGGAGGAGCCGGCTCTTGTAGCCCTCGCCGCGGTGGTCGGCACGTATCTCCCGCACACACTCCTCGCGGAGCCGGGTCCCAGGGGTCACCGAAATGGCCCGCCGAGCGAGGTGACCGAACTCCTCGTAGAAACTGGCGAGGATGCCGGGTATCGCACTCCCCTCGTCACTCCCGGTCTGGCCGGTAACGGCCGTTTCCTCACCGTTTTCGGGGTCTGGACACTTGGCTTTGGAAGGCCAAGACTGCCCCTCAGACCCCGAGCCACTCCGGGGGTCCAGCCGCGTCTGCTCGGGGTCAGCGGCGGACACAACGACCACCTCCGGCCGTCCGGTGATTCCCACCGCCGACGTGACCGGCCTCGGAGAGGCCGCCGTTGCCGCCACCCGTTCCCACCGCACCCACCCACCTCCACGTACCTGCCGGGCGGCCTGGGGCCGCCGGGCGGGCTTTCGCGCCAGTAGTGGAGAGTGCCGTCAAGGACTGCCCCGAATCAGCGGCCCGGAGGAGCACCTCGGCGTCCAGGTGGCTCTCCCGGAGGTCCTCGGCCATCTCCTCGGCCTTCTCCCGGGCCCGCTCCTCCTCGGCCGCAACGTGGTGCGGGCCGCGGACCGTCCACGCTTCGAGGCCGTGGAGCGGCTCCGGGCCCTCCCGGATGCGGGCGTCGTCGGTCTCCACGAGAGGGGCGGGGTCGTCCTCGGTGTAGCCGACACACCACCGCTCGTACCCGGTGACGGCATCGCCGGCGGCGACGGCGTAGACGTACCAGCGGGAGATGTCCCACTCCGACGGCGGCCCTGGGGGCGGCTCCTCGCCGCCGGTCACGGAGCACCACCCCGAGAGCGACGACCGGCCCGAGCATCCCCCGCTCTACACTTAAACGGAGATCTTAAACCCCCCGGGTACTAGATTCCGATAGACCGAAGCGGTCGGCAGTCCAATAACTTATTCTTCTATTCGTCTGATTGTATCCACGATTTCGACTACGGGCCGTCGG
>CAZLOO010000310.1:0-3459 GCA_964561055.1 uncultured Halobacteriales archaeon | reverse complement strand
AGTGCCCGGGGTGGGCTCCGAACCCACGATCTCCGCATATCCCAGGTCACGAGGTGGCAGACCTCGACGGGATGCGGTCCTGCCGCATCGGGAGAACCCTATGAGTGCGGCGCTATGTCCAGCTAAGCCACCCGGGCTACCAGGCGGTAGCCGTCTATCGGTCTTGAACCTTCCCTTTCGGCGTGCGGCTACAGGATTTATTCCCCTCGCCCCAGAGCACGCGGTATGGACCTTCCAGCCGTCGTTCGCCGCGAACTCGGCGAGGAGGAGCCCCTCGCGCGGGTGTCGCTGGGCGGGGCCGACCAGATGCTCGTCACCGCCAGCCGGACGATACTGTACCGGGCCGACGGGTTGATCCGAGACGAGTCTGCCGAGTCGTTCCCCCACGACTGCGACCGCATCGACCTCTCGCAGGGCCGACGGAAGGCGACCCTGCGGTTTCACTACATTGACGGCCCCCGGGAGCTGTCCGTGCCGGCCGATCGCCTCGAAGACGTGCTCGAACACGTCATGCGGGGCGTATTGACCGCCTCAGGGGTGCTTGAGGACGGGGAGAGCGTGGAGGCGGTCTACCGGTTCTCTGATCTGACGCTCGTAATAACGGACGCTCGGCTGGTAAAGTACGTCGGTAGCTCATTGTGGGACGTCGACTACGAGACGTTCCCCTACGAGGCGCTGACGGGACTGGCATTCGAACAGGGGAGTATCGCCACAGAGATTGCCATCGAGAGCGACGGTCGCCCGGAGCGCATCAAGACCCCCAACGAGGACGCCCGGCTGGTACGCCGGGACCTCGAACGGGCGGTGTTCGACTACTACGGGGTGGAGAGCCTTGAGGCTCTAAACGACGCCGTCGCCACCGAGAACGGCACCGATGACGACCCAGCCCCTGCCGACCACGCGGAGGGAATCAACCCCCTGCTGGAGGACGCCGACGAACGGGCCGAGAGCGAGCCCGCCGAACCGACCAACGGGACGGCATCGGAGGACCCCGACGAGCCGGCGGAGCCGTTCGGCATCGAGGGCGAGCCACGGAGCGTAAAAAGCGGGTCGGACGCCGCCGACCAGCTCGCGAAGCTGACCGCCGCCGTCGAACGCCAGAACGAGTTGCTGGAGCGCCAGCAGGCGACGATTGAACAGCTGGTTGAGGAACTCCGGCGCGGCCGGTAGACCACCGGACTTATTTCGCCGCCGGGCGCGAATGTTGCATGGCTCGACTGCTCGACAGGCTGCTCAGCTCAAGGGGGGTACAGCGCCTGCTCGCCGTCGACGCGCTGTTGACCGCGCTCGCTGGCCTGCTGGTGGGGCTCCGGCCTGGGGTGTTCCGGTGGCTCGCGACCCGTGCGCTCGGGTTCACGCCCGGCGGCCGCCGGCTCGCTCGCGGGGTGGGAGTTGCGGTGCTGATCTTCGGCGTCCTCAAGGGGAGCGCCTACGCCGTGCTGGTGGCGCGTGCGCGGCGCTAATCCCGGCCGGTCAGCTTCCGGATGCACGAAGAACCGAATGGCCCATGTTCGCCGGCCTCCAGTCGGATGAAGTAGCCGGTGGAGAGCGATGACCCGCAGCGTCGGCAGGTAAACTCCCCCTCGCGGCTCACCACCTCACTCTCGAACCGGAGGAACCCGCCGGTCGTCAGGTGGACGGTGGCGTCCTCGCGCTGGATGACGCCCCGTTTCTCAGCCTCATCAAGAATGGCTCGGGTGACCGCTGGCTCCGTACTTACCGTCTCCAGCCGATCGACGACGGCCGCCAGCGGCAGTTCCTCGCTCTCCACCCGCTCCAGCAGCTGCACCCCAAGCTCCACCGGATCCTCGCTCACACCCGCGGGTTGCCAGTCGATCGGAATAACGCTTGTGAGGACTGCCCCGCGTCGAGATATCGATGAAAAGAACAATATCTCAGACACGAACACCGTTGGCGCGTAGGCGAACGGCTGGTGGATCCAGTGTCTCTCAGGGCATGAAACGGCGTTTACAACGGCACTGACTCCACAGGCCAGAACCGGTGACGGTCAGTGTCAGAACGTGTTCAGCACCGGTGAACACTTGTACTTCCCGTATGTATCTCGGCTATGTCGGCTGATACCAGCCCGCAGTGGGACACGATAGAGGCAGTGGACAGGTGCCTCCGGGTCATCGAGGCGCTGAAGCGTACGGACGGCGCTGGCGTCACCGAACTCGCCGAGGAGATCGGCTGGGCCAAGAGCACCGTCCACGCCCACCTCCGAACCCTGGAGGCCAACGAGTACGTCGTCCGCGAGGAGGGAGAGTACGTGCTTGGGCTCCGGTTTCTAGCGTTCGGTGAGTACGTGAAACACCGCAAGCCGGTGTACTCGCTGGTGGAGCCGCGGCTGACGGAGCTGGCCGAGGAGACGGCTGAGCGGGTGCAGTTCATGGTTCACGAGCACGGCTACTGCGTGTACGGCCGCATCGCGGAGGGGGCCCGCTCGGTGAGTACTGGCGGTCGGCTGGGCCGGCGCCGGGAGATAATGCATGCCTCCGCCGCCGGGAAGGCCATTCTCGCACACCTCCCGGAGACGACCGTCGAGTCCATCCTCGATCGGCGAGGAATGCCGGAGCTGACGGCCAATACTATCACCGACCGCGAGGAGCTCTACGGGGAGCTATCGAGCGTGCGCGACCGAGGGTACGCGCTCAACCGCGAGGAACACATCAAAGGACTCCGCGCGGTAGCGACGCCCGTCCAGGCGCCGGACGGAACCGTCCTCGGCGCCATCAGCGTCGCCGGTCCGGCCCGCCGGATGCAGGGCGACCGCTTTGAGGAGGAGCTGCCGGAGTTACTGCTCGGGGTACGCAACGAGGTCGAACTGGACGTCGCCCACAGCTAGTCGACGGCCGCGCCCGCGGCCAGCATCGCCGCCCCCTGCTCCTCCGTGTACTCCAGCTCCGACAGCGAAGATGCCACCAGTTTCTCTCCCGGCGACAGAGCGGGCATGGCCGCTCTTGGACGGTGGTAAACATGAACCCGGACCCTGCCGAACGGAGGGCTTTCCAGGGGACTAAGCCGTTGGTCGTCGGACCGTGGATATGCCCACCTACACGGCGGAGATGGACGTTCGATTTCGTGACCTAGACCCAATGCAGCACGTCAACAACGCCATCTACGTCACCTACCTCGAACAGGCCCGGGCCCGCTTCTACGAGGAGGTCGTCGGGGTGGCCCTCGGCGACATCGACACGGTGCTGGTCTCCCTGGAGGTGGAGTACGAGCGCGCTATCGACGCCGTCGGCAGCGTCACCGTTGAGCTCACCGTCGAGGAGCTGGGCCGGTCGAGTATCCCGATGTCCTACGAAATTCGCTCGGACGGCGAGCGGAACGCCACCGCCCGGACGGTACAGGTGTATTTCGACCCAGAGACTGGGGAGTCGATACCAATCCCCGACCGGCACCGCGAGCGCCTGGAGGGGGCCTGAGCCGGCTCACTCCAGCAGGCCGAACGCC
>CAZLOO010000309.1:0-3464 GCA_964561055.1 uncultured Halobacteriales archaeon | reverse complement strand
GCGTCGTCAGGAATCCACGGGCACCGGTAAGCGCCGACTCCGTCTCCAGCAGCGGCACCACGTCCAATCCGGAGTGACCCGGGAGCTCGACGACTCCGGCCTGGTCCGCTAGGAACAGCACCTCCAGCACGTGAGATGGCTCCTCGGTCATGCTGATACAGTACGTATCGATAGCGTCGGTGCCATACTCGCTGTGCCAGTCCGCCAGCGCCTCGAACCGCTCACACACCCGGGTGGCAGTGTCGCCCAGCCCTTCGTGGTCCGAGAGGTCCACCACCGGCTCGTCCTGAACTATCGCCTCCGTTAGCAGCGCCTGCCGGCCGGTCTCGTCGTGGCGCTCGTAGTCAAGGCCGGCCCGTGAAAGCGTCTCGCCCACGGCGGTAGTGTGATTCGCCTGATGATCGCGGAGGTCGTGGCTCGCCAGCGTGAAGCCGAACACGGAGGCCTGGCGGCGCACCGGGTCGACGCTCACCGACGCGATGGTATCGGCGCCGTTGGCTCGGAGGCTGTCGGCCACCGCCGCGAGGTCCGCCTCGAACGCCGTGGGGTCCTCGTACCCGCCCGGCCGGACGTCCTCCACGCGGTCGAGCCGCTCGCGGACGACCATCAGCTTCTGGCGCACCGGCTCCCTGGGGTAACGCTCCTCTGCGGCCTCAACGACCGCGGGCAGCCGCTCCCGGTCGGCAGCCAACGACGAGTCAAGGCGCTCGCCGATGTCGATCCGGCGGTCGCTCTGGGAGAGCGTGCCGATCATCTTGTCCACGGCAGCGCGGTAGCGCTCCAGGGCCATCCCGCGCTGGCGCTCCAGGGTTGACGTCGTCACCTCCGGGGTAACATAGGGGTTGCCATCCCGGTCGGAGCCAGCCCACGAGCGGAACTCGAACAGCTTCGGCACGTCCAGGTCAAGATCGGCCTCCTCAAGCGCCGCCTCCAGTTCGTCGTACACCTCGCCCACCACGTCGAACAGAGTATTGGCGAGGTACCACTGGACATTACGTGCCTCGTCCTCCGGCTCGGGCGCCCGGTCGCGGAGCTGTGGGGTCTGCCATAGCCCGACCGCCTCCGCCTCAACGTTGCGCCACACTTGCGGGCGCTCCTTGTCGGTGAGATCTCGCTCATCAAGCGTCTCCAGGTCGTCGGCGATAGCTCGAAGCTTCGCCTTGATGGTCTTGCGCCGGGACTCCGTCGGGTGGGCGGTGAACGTCGGCTCGACGAGCACGTCCTCGATAACTCGCTCAGCGACTGCGGGATCCTCCGCCAGCACCGAGGCGGCATCCTCAAGACTGTCCTCCAGGTCCCCGCGGTGGGCGCCCTCGCGGATAGCCCGCACCCGCTCGCGCTCCTCGGCGAGGTTCAGCAGCTCGAAGTAGGTCGTGAACGCCCGCGCGACCGCCCGTCGGCGGTCCGAGCTAAGCGAGTCGATCGCCTCCCGGAGCCCGGACCGCGAGTCGGCGTCGCCCCGCCTGTACGCGACAGCCGCCAGTCGAGTCGCTTCTACCGCGTCATACGCTTCCTCCGAAGTCTGTGCCTCGAGCACGTCGCCGAGCAACGACTCGAGGTCCTCGGCGTCCCGGCTCAGGCTCCGGTTGTGTAAATCCACGTTACTCGATGGCAGTGCGACGGTCTAAAGCGTTCCCCGCCGGTCGTTGATGTTTTCAAGCCGCGTCGTGGGGGGTCAGCGGTCTATGCCACCGCGCTCTTTCACATCGAGAATGAACGCCATCGCCCGACGTATTTCCTCCGGGCTAGTCTCTTCGTCAGGGTCGTACAAGTCAGACACCCGATGAACGAGCGCCGCCACCTGCTCGGCGCCGGCGTCGTCGTGCTCGCGCACCTCGTTACCAACCTCCCGCAGCACCGCGGCGCGCCGGGAATCCGGCTCAATGGTCACGATCCGACCTCGTCGCTGTGGCGCCGCCGGTGGACGGTGCCGACGTTGTCCGCGGTCCGCTCGGCGAACGACCGGAAGGCGGCGCCGGTATCGGTGTCCTCTAACACCACCGGCGCGCCGCCGTCCCCGCCCTCCCGAACGGCCGGATCCAGCGGCAGTTCACCGAGGAACGGCATCCCTACCTCCGTGGCGAACGCCCGGCCGCCGCCCTCGCCGAAGATCTCGTGCTCGTTACCACAGTCCGGGCAGACGAATCCGCTCATGTTTTCGACGATACCTAGCACGGGGGTGTCGTGCTTGCCGAACATCCGCAGTGCCTTCCGGGCGTCGTCGACGGCCACCATTTGCGGGGTCGTGACGACCACCGCGCCCGCCAGCGGGACGGACTGCAGCAGGGTGAGCTGTGTGTCGCCAGTGCCCGGCGGGAGATCCACAATCATATAATCGAGCGAGCCCCACTCCACATCTTCCCAGAGCTGGGTGAGTATCTTGTGGACCATCGGCCCCCGCCAGATGACGGGGTCGTCCTCGCCGACGAGGAAGGCCATGCTCATCAGCTGCATCCCGTAGCGCTCCGGCGGGACGATGGTGTCCTCGGGGGTGGCCTGCGGGCGCTCCTCGGCGCTCACCATCCGGGGGATATTCGGCCCGTAAATGTCGGCGTCAAACAGACCAACGCTAGCGCCCATCTCTGCCAGCCCAGCCGCAAGGTTGACCGCGACGGTTGACTTCCCGACGCCGCCCTTGCCGGAGGCGACGGCGACAATGTTCTTCACGCCCGGCAGCACCTGCTCGTCGGGAGCTACGCCGCGGTCGACGTCCGCCGAGAGTCGCACCTCCAGGCCGGTGTCTGCCAGCACATCCCGGACGTCGTTGGCGATACCCGTCTCCGCGGGTGAGTACGGCGCCCCCAGCGCCAGCGACACCGACACCCCTCCGTCTGATAGCTCAACGCTGTTCACCAGGCCGAGAGAGACGATGTCGTCGCCTAGGTCGGGGTCCTCGACCCCACGGAGCCGCTCCAGAACGTCCTCCTCGTCCATGGGGAGGGTAGCCCGGTCCGGTGAATAAGGGTTGTGACGACAGTGACCGTAATCGGCACTGACGTAACTGGAGATTTCAACACTTGAGGGGATGACGTAACCTTCCAAAGTTACGTCCACCCCTATCTCCCCCGTGTGTTTATAACGGCTCGCGGGAAGGCCGATGTATGCTGGTCGACGGGTTCGGTCGGGAACTCACCGGGGTCAGGGTATCGCTGACCGACCGGTGCAACTTTGACTGTATCTACTGTCACAATGAGGGACTCGGCGATACCCGCGGCCCGATGGAGCCACGCGAGAATGAGATGGAGACCGACGATGTGGTGCGGTTCCTCGAGGTGTGTGCCGAGTTCGGGGTAGATGCGGTGAAGTTCACCGGCGGGGAGCCGATGCTCCGGGAGGACCTCGAGGAGATCATCCGCAGGACCCCGGAGTCAATGGAAACCTCGCTGACGACGAACGGCACGTTCCTGGAGGGGCGGGCGGAAGCTCTCGTAGCGGCCGGGCTCGACCGGGTGAACGTCTCCCAG